>SLQN01000336.1 GCA_007131465.1 Paracoccaceae bacterium | reverse complement strand
GATCTGGCTGGGCACGGGGACCAGCGCATCCAGTTTGCGCCCGCGCTTGTCCTCCAGTTCCAGCGCAAGGCAGAACCCGGCATTGGGGATGAAGGGGAAAGGGTGCGCGGGGTCTATCGCCAGCGGCGAGAGCACCGGAAAGACATGATGCAGGAAATAGGTGTTGAGATAGCTGCGATCCGCCGCGTTCAGATCGTGATGGGACAGGATCACGATGCCCGCCTCGGCCAGCATCGGGCGCAACTCGGACCAGATCTGCTGCTGGTATTCCATCAGCCGCCGGGCATCTTCATGGATCAGGACCAGTTGTTCCGCCGGGCTGCGGCCATCTTCGGAGGGCGAGGTATTGCCCGCCCGCGCCAGTTCGCGCAGGCCCGCAACGCGCACCGTATAGAATTCATCAAGATTGGTGGCCGAGATCGACAGGAAGCGCACCCGTTCCAGCAGCGGCACGCGCGGGTTCATTGCCTCTTCGAGCACCCGCCAGTTGAAGGCCAGCCAGGACAGTTCGCGGTTGAAGAACCGCGCCGGACCAGCCGGATCGAACCCGTCGAGTGCCTCCGCCGGCGGGAAGGTCGCGTTCAGGAAATTGGCCGACAGTCCGGGATCGGGGGGCGGGCCTGCGTGCAGCGCGGCATCGTTACCAGCTTCGGGGGTGGTCCAGGCCTCGGGCGCAGTCTCGGGCGAAACTCCGGGCCGCATCGCTGGCACAGTCGCACGCGGTGTATTCGGGGCGGGAAACGAATGGTCGGACATGGTGGGTCTATCACTCGGCTAGGGGTTCAGGGTATAGCTGCGGATCTCGGCCATCGGCGCATCAGCGGCGCGCGCGCAGGACCGTCTGTCCGCCTGCGGTCAGCGACAGGCGTCCGGCATCTGTATCGAGCGCATAACCATCCACCTTGGGCAGGATCTGGGTGAAGCGCGCTTCCTGCACATCCAGGCCTTCGGGGCAGGACATCCGCGTGCTGGCCAGCCGCCCGAAGGACAACAGCCCCCCGTGCCGCCGATATCCGCCGACAAGCCGGTTGCACCCGACCGAGGCCGTCATGCGGCCATCGGGGTAGAACACGAGCTCGGTGCGCGAGGGAAACATCGCGGGCGTATCGTCGATGGCGCTGATCTTCCACACGCCTGCGGTAATGTCGTTGCGGGTCTGCAGCACGGTGCATTCCGATAGCTCTGCGCCGTCGATGCGCAGGAGCGCCGTGTCATCCCTCAGATGCAGCGAGGTCGCGGGGTTGGTGTCATCCACATAAAAAGCACCTGATGCCGCAGGCTGCGGCATCAGCGTCATGACCTGTTCGTTCAGCCGGATGCGCAGGCTCTCGGGCATCATGCCCGCCTCGACCAACTGGTTGCCGCAGGAGAGAAGCGCGGTCGCCCCCATCAGCGGAATGCGTGGCGCGCGCAGCGGCCCCATGTCCAGAGGGGTCGTGCCCGGCGCGATGGCGACAGGTTCGCTGAGCCACACGACATCATCCTGCGAGCGCAGCCCCACCCGCAGCACCAGCACCTCCTCCGGTGGAACCTCAAGCACGAAGTCGAACGGGGCTTGCGCCCCGCTTGTCGACTGGCGCAGCCCCATCACGGGGTCATCCTGCATGCTCGTCACATCGACGATCAGCATGGTGTCTTCGGACAGGGCCAGGCGCTCCAGCACCATGATCTGCCCCGTGACCTCGCGCAGGGGGTGTTCGGACTCGGTGGCAGCGGCCGTCAGGGCAAGGAGGGAACCGAACAGGGCAATGAAAATACGCAAGAAACACGCCTCCGGGGAATAGACTGGCCCTCAGAGTAGGAGTGTGAAGGCCATGACACAAGAGCGATGCCGCGCATTCTTACTCCAGATCGAGTGACGATTGCATGACATCCGCCGCCAGTGCCCGCGAAATCGGTTTCTTGCGCGCCAGAGCCTCGGCATCAAGCCGCGCGACCAGTACCTGCGCGGTGGCCAGCGACCGCTCCATCCGGGCCAGAAGAAACGGGATCAGCGTGCCTGAAACCCGCACCTGCCGGTCCGCAAACAGCTTCGTCAGCACGGCCGCCAGAAGCGCGTCATCCGGGGGCGGAAGAACCATATGCGTCGCCGCAAGCAGGCGCGAGGCCAGATCGGGCAGGCCAAGCCCCCAGTCACGCACCGGCGCACGCGCGGCCAGAAGAAGCCGCCCGCCCTGTGCGGCCAGAAGGTTGTGCAGGTGAAACAGCGCCTGCTCGGCGGCCGCGCTGCCCGCCACCCCGTCCGCGTCATCGACCGCCACGCCCCCGCGCGCGGCCAGCGCGTCCACATCGGCGTCTGCCAGATCAGTGCCAGCAAGATACGCAGCCCCGACGTCGCTTGCCCAGATATGCGCCAGATGCGTCTTGCCCGCGCCCTCGCGCCCCGTCAACACCAGCTTGCCTGCGGGCCAGTCAGGCTGATCGATCAGCGCCAGCGCAGTCGCGTTGCAGGGTGCCACCACGAAACTGGCGCGCGTCTGGCGGGCGGGCAGGTCGAGGGGAAGGTGTATCTGGGTGGGCCGGGGCATCAGTCCTGGGTGTCCTGTCCCGAAGGAGGACCTGCGCCATACAGACCGCTGGCCTGATACTGCTCCAGCCCGAAGCGCACCAGAACCCCCACCGAGGCCGCCAGCGGCACAGCGACCAGCATGCCGGTGAAGCCAAACAGCATGCCGAAGGCCGACACGGCCAGCAACAGCCAGACCGGGTGCAGCCGCACCGAATTGCCGACAATGCGCGGCACAAGCACATTGCCTTCCAGCACCTGCCCGACCGCGAAGATGGCCAGCACCGCAAGGATCAGGCCCGGTTCGCCCCAGAACTGCCACAGCGCCACACCGATGGCCAGCACGCCGCCGATGATCGCGCCGATATAGGGAATGAAGGATATCAGCCCCGCCGTGACCCCGATGGCAAGGCCGAATTGCAGCCCCACCAACCCCAGCGCCAGCGCGTAATAGGCCGCGAGGATAAGACAGACTGTCACCTGCCCGCGCACGAATCCGGCGATGGAGCGGTCGATATCGGCGGCCAGTTCACGAATGACGGGCGCGTGGGGACGCGGCAGCAGGTCATCCGCGCCGCGCAGGACGCGCGGCCAGTCCAGCAGCAGATAGAAGGCCACAACCGGCGTGATGACCAGAAAGATCAGCAGGCTGACCAGCCCCGACACGGACCGCCACAGCCCCTGTGCCAGCGCCGCGCCCCGGTCGCGGATCGTCTCGCCCAGTGTGGCGAGCGAGCTTTGCAGCGCCGCCTCGCCGCCGTCGAATTCGGGGAAGCGGCGGCCCAGCGTTTCCTGCAACTGGCGCAGCAGATCGGGCGCGGCTTCGGTGAACTGCACGGCCTGCGCGATGACGGCCGGAATGATCAGCAATCCCGCCATCACCACCGCCCCAATGGCCGCGACCATGAGAAGCGACACGGCCAGTGCGCGCGGCAACCCCGCCTTGACCAGCCGGATGACGGGTGGATTCAGGAAATAGGCAATCGCCGCACCTGTGACAAAGGGCAGAAGCACATCGCCCAGAAGCCACAGCATGGCGATCAGACCAAGCGCAGCGATCCCCCAGGCGCGTATCTGCAACTGCGTTGACATGGCCTTTACCCCGTTGCCCTGCCTCAAGCTATTGCGCGTCACTGTCCAGGCTTGCAACCCTGTTCCCGCATGCGGACCTCAAAGCTGCATATGCCGCGCACGTGCCCCGCGTTCGATGGCGGCGGCATGCAGGCGGTCGATCTGCAATTCATGGCGGATTTCCTCGAGCAGCCGCAATTCGGTTTGCGCAAGCTTGCCATCTGCCGCCGCCACCTCGCAGGCCAGCGCATAGGCGGTCTCATAAAGCCTCTCGGGCAGGCTGTCGCGGATCAGCCCGAACAGGGCGTCAAGCCCGTCATCTTCCTCGAACAGATCAAATACGGTCTGTGCGACACTCTTGATCCGGTCGGCATCATAATCGCCGAAGATCGGCAGATGATTGACAACCGCCTGAATGGCGACAAGTTCCGCCGTGTGCAGTTCCAGATCAGCGGCAGAGATCGCGATCATCAGCGCAACAAGACTGTCCTGCGGCGAAAGGGGGTGCGGGGGTTGGCGCATCTGGGTCTCCGGGGTTTGCAATTCGCGCGCAGATTATTGACGCGGGCGGGTGGGGGCAATAGGAAGCGGGCCTGCACCTGTCCTCCCACAGAGAAGTGACCAGCCCATGTCAACCCTGCGCGATGCTGCCCTGAATTCCAAGGCCTGGCCGTTCGAGGAGGCCCGCAAACTGGTGGCGCGCTACAGAGGCAAGCCGCCCGAAAAGGGCTATGTGCTGTTCGAGACCGGCTATGGCCCCTCGGGCCTGCCGCATATCGGCACATTCGGCGAGGTGGCGCGCACCACGATGATCCGCCGCGCCTTCGCCGCGATCAGCGACATTCCGACCCGGATGATCTGCTTTTCCGATGACATGGACGGGATGCGCAAGGTTCCCGAGAACGTGCCCGACCCGGTAGCATTGCGCGAACATCTGCAAAAGCCGCTGACCGCCGTTCCTGACCCGTTCGGGACACATGACAGCTTTGGCGACCATAACAACGCCATGCTGCGCCGGTTTCTGGACACATTCGGGTTTGAATACGAATTCATCAGCGCGACAGAGTTCTACAAGTCCGGCCAGTTCGACACGGTGCTCTTGCGCGCGGCGGAACGCTATGACGCGCTGATGGAGGTGATGCTTGCGTCCTTGCGCAGCGAGCGCCAGCAGACCTATTCGGTGTTCCTGCCGATCCATCCGGAAACGGGCCGGGTGCTGTATGTGCCGATGAAGCATGTGGACGGGCCCAAGGGCGAGATCACTTTCGACGACGAGGACGGGCGCGAATGGACGCTGCCGGTCACCGGGGGCCAGGTGAAGCTGCAATGGAAGCCCGATTTCGGCGCGCGCTGGGCGGCGCTGGATGTGGATTTCGAGATGTATGGCAAGGACCATTCCACCAACACGCCCATTTATGACCGGATCTGCGAGATCCTGGGGGGCCGCAAGCCCGAGCATTATGTCTATGAGTTGTTTCTGGACGAGGCGGGCGAGAAGATCAGCAAATCCAAGGGCAACGGGCTGACGATTGACGAATGGCTGACCTATGCCAGCACGGAATCGCTGTCCTACTACATGTTCCTCAAGCCCCGCACCGCCAAGCGGCTGTCCTGGGACGTGATCCCCAAGGCCGTGGACGAATATCACCAGCAGTTGCGCGCCTTTCCCGACCAGACGCTGGACCAGCAGGTGGCGAACCCTGTCTGGCATATTCATGGCGGCAACCCGCCTGCCTCGGGGATGGTGGTCAGCTTCGCGCTTTTGCTCAATCTCGCGGCGGTCGCCCGGGCCGAAGACAAGGCGACGCTCTGGGGCTTCATCCGGCAATATGCCCCCGAGGCAGCCCCCGAGACGCATCCCGACCTCGATCAGGCGGCGGGGTTCGCGGTGCGCTACTATGCCGATTTCGTGGCCCCGACACTGGCCTTTCGCGCGCCGGGCGATGCGGAGCGCGCGGCGCTCGAAGACCTGTGCGCGGCCTTGCGCGCAATTGCGGCCAGTGGCGAAGTTCCCGCCGCCTATGCCGGAGAGTTCGCGGTGCCCGGGGAAGACCTGTTCATGTCGGTCGTGCGCGATACCGGCAAGGCGCATGGGTATGAGAACCTGCGCGACTGGTTCAGGGTGCTTTACGAGGTGCTGCTGGGCGCGTCGCAGGGGCCGCGCTGGGGCACGTTCATCGCGCTTTACGGGGTCGAGCGGAGTGTGCGGCTGATCGAGCAGGCGCTTGGCGGTGATCTGGCGGGCTGACCCCCGCGACGGGCCCCCGCGACGGCCCCCGCGACGGGCCCCGCCGGGCGTGATGCACTCTGCGCCGCTGATTGACCCAAAGGTCGCTGACAATGCGCGGGGCAGTGATCTGCCAATGGCCTTCGGGCTGCGATGCAGCGGGGCAACGGGGCACGGATGGTCGTTTCTGCGCGACGGGCGCGGTCAGGGGGCATTGCGCTGCGAGGGGTCGCGGCCGAATCCCGTCGTGGCAGCCCCTGTTTCAAGGCGTTGGCGCGCGGCGGCCCTGGCCCACCAGTCGAGTTGCGCAAGCGTTCTTCCGACATAGCCGTCCCATTTGTCGGCATCCGCAGTCCACGCGCCCTCGACACCCAGAACCTCTTGCGCCTTGGGAAGGTGGGTCATGGCCGATACTGGCAAACACCCCAGTTCCGAAAGAAACCCGCGCATCCCCATCGCGGCACGCGCCCCGCCCCATTGTCCGGCAGAATAGGTCACGATCGCGCTTGGCTTCCACGCAAACCGTGACGCGCCAAAATGGTTGAGAAGATGCGCCAGCGCGGGCGACATCGAATGATTGTATTCCGGGCTGACCATGACATAGCCATCCGCCGCAGAAATCGCCTGTGCCAGATCGTCCAGCGGCTGCGGCGCGCGACCCTCGGCGTGGGCGAAATGCGGCTTGAACTCCGATCCCATGTTCAGATCGAGCGGGTCGATAATCGCCACATCGTGACCGCCTGCCCTCAGCAACCGGTCGCACATCAGGGCCACACGGTGGCCCAGGCGGGCGGGGCGGGGCGGGGTGCTGCTGCGGGCAGAGCCCAGGAAAACCAGGTATTTCATGCATCATGCATAGACGAGGCAGATAGCCGCAGCAAATACCATCGCACGCACGATGCCGGGCGAACCAACGGTCCGGACGCACACTTTCGCCGGATGCGCTGCCAGTTATCACAAATGACGCAGAACGCCCCGCGGACGGAACGGAGCGGGCAGGCTTACGTTTCTATCCTGTTGGGCGAGCAAACGATCGGTACTCGATACGTCACTCGCCTCAGGAGGCTTACAAATGAATAAGTTACTTTCAACCACGGCCCTTGTGGTCGCGCTCAGTGTTCCGGCCATGGCGTTTGCACAATCGTCAGGCACTCAGGATCAGACCGGAATGCAGCAGCAAAACAGCGCGCAGTCTGGCTTCATGGCCGCCCGCGGTCAGTCGGATATCTTCGCATCCGACCTGATCGGAAAAGAGGTCTATGCGCGTCGCTCGGGCCAGAACGAACTGCGTTCAAATGATGGCGCGACCGACGGTCAGGCCGCTCAGGCAGACGCTCACGCGGACACGACCGATGGTCAGGCACCCGCGACCGAGGGTCGAGCCCAGGCACAAGGCGAGCAGCACATGAATGCCGATGGCAGTCGTGGCATGGAGATGGTGAACCGTTCCGACATCGAGAACATGGAACAGATCGGCCAGATCAACGAGATCATCCTGTCGAATGATGGCGAAGTGCGCGCCCTCGTGATCGGTGTTGGCGGGTTCCTCGGGATGGGCGAACAGGATGTCGCTGTCACAATGGATCAGATCACCTTCGCGTCGGATTCCGATGACCAGTCGCAGATGTATGTCGTGTTGAACACGTCGGCGGACATGCTCAACGATGCGCCCCCCTATGACCGCACTGCAATGAATGACGGCACACAGCGCGGAGGCCAGCAGGGCATGGCGCAAGACCAGCAAGCCCGGCAAACCCAGCAGGGTACGCAAGGTCAGATGGGTCAGCAAGATCAACGCGCGGGTCTCACTGCCCCGCAGATGCAACGTGACGGGTTTTCCCAGATCGACGCACGCGACGTCTCAACCGAAATGCTGATGGGGCAATCTGTTTACGATACACAGGACAACGATGTCGGTTCTATCGACGACATGCTGCTAGATGAAGATGGCGCCATTTCTCATGTCATCATCGATTTCGGGGGCTTCCTTGGTATCGGCAGCAGCCAGGCCGCGATCGGCTATGATGAACTGACGATCCTGGCGACCGACGGCTATTCCGATGTACGCATCTATGTGGATGCAACACGCGATCAGATTCAGAACCTGCCGCGCTATTCGGCCCGGAACTGATACGCCACCGCGCAATGCAGCCATGTCGGCACGCCGACATGGCTGACGCCCGCGCCACAATGAACAAGGCCGCACAAGCGATTGTGCGGCCTGCTCTCTTTTATACTGAACCCGAAGGTGATCAGGCAGTGTGCTCGGGCATCGCCTTGAGCTGTTCTTTGGTGGTGTCCAGATTGACCCGCACGTTCGTCCCACCGGTTTCGCGCTGGATATTCAACTGGCTGAAAGGCAGCACGACCGAATATGCGCCCATGCCAAGGAATCCGCCGACATCGACGATGGCGTGGGTGATCTTGCCATCCGTCCCGACCTTGAGTTCGTTGATTGTCCCGATGTTTTCGTCATTGCGGCCATACACATTGGCGCTTTCGATATCGGATGCTTTCAGATCTTGTGCTTCGACACGATCATAGCCCTCGCGCACGAAAGCAAAGGCGCCGCCAGTGCCGGTTCCGGGCTGGGTATTGGCTGGTTGTGTCATGTGAGTCTCCTTGATCCTGCGGGTGCAGGATCGGTGGCTGCAGGGGCCCCCTGCCGGGTTGTGGCTGGGTCTGACATGCCTGTTGATCAGACCCGCGCAAGCGCGTCGGAAGAACAGGCTTTTCAGTCTCGATCAGCCTCACCCAAAGAACGCGGGCGCAAAGGTGGCGTTCCCCCTTGCGCCCGGGCTCAGGCGGGTTTCGCCAGAAAGAACCGGACCATCTGCGCCGAGGCATCCGGCCCCGTTGTGTCGGTATAAGACCCGGCCTTCTTGCCCCCGGACCAGGCATGACCTGCACCGGCCACGATCCACAACTCCAGCGTTCCCAACCTTGCCGAATGCGCATATGTGCTTCTGGTATAGCCACGCCCCCGCACTGAACCGTTGACAACCCGGAGCGGTGTTGCGCCCTCGCCCAGAACCGCCGTGACGATATTTGCAGCGTTGGAGGGATGGACCGTGCTGTCATTGTCGCCCTGAAACACGATCCGGCGCACAGGGGCAGAGATTTGCAGGGTCGCAGTGGTGTCATCCCCCGAACCGCCGCCGCGCATGCTTGACATGGCCGAGATCACATCCGCTGCCGCGCCGCGTGCCAGACCGGAATGAATACCGGCACCCGCGAACAGATCGGGGTACTGATCTATCATGATCGCCGCCATCGCGCCCCCTGCCGACAGCCCGACGACGAAGGTCCTGTCGCGGCGAATGCGCAATTCCCGCACCAGCTTGCGGGTCAGGGCGGCGAGGATCGCGGGCTCTCCCGACCCCCGCGTCTGATCTTCGGGTCTGAACCAGTTCCAGCACAAGGCCGCATTGTTGCGCCGGGTCTGTTGCGGATAGGCAATGGCAAGACCATGCTTTTCGGCCAACTGGTTCATATGCGTCCCCACAGCAAAATCATCCGGGGACTGGTGACAGCCATGCAGCATGACGATCAGGCCCTGGGGCTTCTTGGGCTGGCTGGCCGGCAGATACAGCTTGTAGCGCCGCGCGCCCGCCACGCAGCGCCACCGCCGCGCGAGATACTGCGCACCTTCGGGGATCGTGGGCACCGCATGGCTCCGCCCCTTGCTGACCAATGTTACGGGCATCAGCGCCTGACCTGCGCGCACCTGGTTCATTGCAACACCAAGCGTTCGCCCGACCGCGCGCTTTCGCGCCTTGCGCTGACTTGCGAGTTTCGCATTGAACACGTTCAGGGGCGCATAGGCGGCTGTGACCATCGTGATCGCCACCGCTTCTTGCACCTCGCGAAGGGCCTTGGCATGGCCAAGCGGGTCCAGCAAAAGCCGTGTGCGGCGCATCAAGGCCGCGAGACTATGTGGCATGGGATTTCCTAGATCAGGGGCAGTCTGCAGTGACTTTGACGAGCCTGCCGGACCGATACACTACCTGATGTAAACGCCGCGACCAGAGTTGTGTTCCTGCTTCGCAACTTCCCGCAGGCCATGCCCTGCAGGAGTTGCTGTCACAAATCCGACAGCGCGCGGGTCAATCCTCGTGGATATCAGCGGCAAGCGCCATGCGCACCAGCGCAGGCAGGGACGCGGCCCCGGTCTTGCGCATGACCGAAGCGCGGTGATTCTCGACTGTGCGCTGATTGATGCCCATCTCGGCGGCGATGATCTTGTTGGGTTCTCCCGCCAGCACATGGGTCAGCACCTGCCGTTCGCGCACTGTCAATCTGGTAAATCGCTGACTGGCGGTCTTGCGCGCGCCGCTCTGCGCCGGACCGCTTTGTACCACCCGGACAGCGTAGCGGATACTTGAGACAAGTTCGGCAGCACTTGCGGGCTTCTCGATCAGGTCCGACGCACCGGCCTTCATCGCGGCAACCGCCATCGCGGCATCGCCGTTCCCGGTCAGCACCACAGACGGAACCTGCGAATTTTCGGCTTGCAACAGCGCCAGAAGGTCCACCCCGCTCATTCCGGGCAGAACCGCGTCAACCAGAAGACAGGCCGAAGCGTCAGGGCGCGGCACGGCCAGGAAATCCTCGGCCGATGGATAGCAGACCACCGACCAGCCCTCGGCCTCGAACAGGCGGCGCATGGCTTCGCGGATCATCGGGTCGTCATCGACGACGTGAACAGTCGTGGCGCACGCGCCTGTGCGCAGGGTCTGGCGCGCGCTGACCTTACGGGTCACGCGCAGCATGTCGGAAATCATCGCCAGCAACACCTGTGGCATGACCGGCTTGGTGATCTGGCGGAAATCCGTGGCCGCGATGGCTGTCATCGTCTCGGCGGTGATGTCCCCGGTCAGCACGATGGTCGGCAGTGGATTGCCCAGAATATCCGGCAGATCCTGCGCCAGACGCAGGCCGCTGGTTCCACCGCGCAGGTCGTAATCCGTCAGCAGCAGATCGGGTTGCGCCGCGTCCTTGCTGGCCCAGGACAGCGCAGCCTTCGCATTGGCATGGGCGATGACGGTATGCCCCTCTTTCACCAGAAATTCTTCCAGCAATTCGCGCAACGGGCCTTCATCCTCGACAAGCAGGATGACACCGTGCATCGGCGCATCGGGGGGGGCATCCGGGGGGGAGGCAATTGCAGTGTCGGGCGCGGGGTCGACAATCGGCAGGGTGACCATGAAGACCGACCCCTTGGCGGGCGTGCTGCGCACTGCGACCGGATGCTCCATCAGTTC
>SLQN01000507.1 GCA_007131465.1 Paracoccaceae bacterium | reverse complement strand
GGCCTAGCAAACAGCCGCACGGTGAACCTGTCGCATCTGGCAAGCCAGTTTCCGGGCGACGCCAAACATGCATCGAATTACCGCCGGCTGCAGCGCTTCTTTCAGTTCGTGGAGCTTGACGTCGCCTGCGGACTGGGCGGTTTGCCGATCGAGACCTCGCAGCAGCGCACCCGCAGAATTTAGCAAAGCGGCCAGTCGCCCTGCAAGTTTCGACTCACGGCTAT
The DNA here is from genome assembly GCA_007131465.1 of Paracoccaceae bacterium. Classification (GTDB taxonomy): domain Bacteria; phylum Pseudomonadota; class Alphaproteobacteria; order Rhodobacterales; family Rhodobacteraceae; genus Roseinatronobacter. Next base: position 2,596 of record SLQN01000507.1, on the reverse strand, counting down.
GGCGCAGCATCCAGCACCTGCAGAGTCTTGACTATCAGGGGCCTCTGGAGGGCCAGAATGCATTGCGCTGGCGGAGCTTGCGACGCAGGAGGCCACGTTTCGTGCTTATAATCGCAGGTTCTCCCTATTCCAGAACCGCCTTTGCCAGTTTTCCTGCTCCGTGCCTGACCGGATCCGCCGCAGGCAGGCCGGTTTCATCCTCTACCGCTTTCTGCGCCGCTTCAGCCTCGGAATCGGACAGGCGTGCGGTGTTCAACGCGATGGCAACGACCTTGGCAGGTGTCAGCGCGCCAGCCGCCCTTGCCACAGCCTCGTTCAGCGCGATCACATCGCGCAGGGGCGGGATGCGCACATGCTCCAGCTCATCAAGTGTCAGCATCCCGGCACGATGGCACAGGATCATATGTGTGCAAGCGCTGCCGCGCATCAGGGGAAGCGTCGCCGTGCTGCCGGGGTGCAAGAGCGAGCCTTGCCCTTCGACGACCAGAATCTCGTGATCTGCAGCGTCCAGCACCATGCGCTCCACTGCACCACCCGCATGGTCCACACGGATCGCATCCAGCGGGATACCCCGTCCCATGATCGCGATGCCCGTCTGCCCGGTCGCCAGAAACGCCGCATCGCGCCCCATCTGTTGCAGGCTGCGGGTCAGTTCCAGCCCCGCGGTCATCTTGCCGATGGCCATATCCGTGCCGACCATCAGCACGCGGGTATTGTTCAGAAGGGCCGCGCGGGCCATGCTGATGGGCGGCGCATCGCCTCGCGGCACGCGCAGATCCCAGACCCATTGGCCTGCGCGCAAGCGGTCCGCATAGCGCGGCTGCAACTGGTCATGCATCCCATTGACCAGCGACATGCCGTCCGCAATCGCTTGATCCAGCACCGATACCCAACCCTGCGGCAACCGCCCGCCAGAGGGCGCCGTTCCCAGCACCAGAACTTCGGCCCCAAGCGCCTGCGCGTCGGTCAGAGTGGCGACAATCGGCACATCGCTGACAATCGAGGTCAGATCGCGCACATGCTTTCCCGCTTGCGTGCTGTCGATGACAGCCGCAACCGGATTGCGGCCATAGCGCAGGATGCCTTCGGCCATCTTGGCGTTGATCTTGCCGATGGTGCCTTCGGTGAACAGCGCGATGGGGCGGGTGGGGTCAAGCATCGAGAGATCCACCATGGCCGGGTTGGTCTGCGGGCAGGGTCACGCCCTCCACAAAGAGGACGCCGCTGGCAGGGTCGGGCTCAAGGTTCAGATGGGAATCCAGATCGATATAGTCGAACAGCGCCGAGAGCGACGCCCCCGCCGCAATCGCAACCGAACTCTCGCCCATGCAACCGATCATGGTTTTCAGCCCATGCGCGCGGGCAACGGCGACAATCCGCAGGGCCTCGGTGATGCCGCCGCATTTCATCAGTTTCAGGTTCACCCCGTCCACGCAATGCGCAAAGCGCGGGATGTCGCGCGCGAACCGGCAGGATTCATCGACAAAGATCGGCAGGGCGCGGGTCGTGAACAATTCGAGCAACTGGTCCTCGGCCCCTTCGACAAGCGGCTGTTCGACATATTCGACGCCGCGTGCGGCCAGCCAGCCCATCATGTGGCGCGCATCGTCCAGCGACCAGCCGCCATTGGCATCGACGCGCAACACAACGCCGCTGCCCGCCGCCGCCTCATGCACAGCGGCGAACATGGCCTTGTCAGCCTCGATCCCGTCATTGCTGCCCAGCTTGATTTTCAGCGCCTTTGCCCCGCGCGCCAGCAGTAGGGGCACACGTTCGCGCACCACCTCTGGCGGGTTGATCCCCACTGTCAGTGATGACGCCACACCGCGCCGCGCCAGCCCCAGCAGATGGTAAAGCGGCATCCCGGCCTGTTTCGCGCGCAGATCCCACAGCGCCATGTCCAGCGCCGCCAGCGCGCAGGCCCCCACAGACGCCACATGGGCGCGCGCCCAGATATCATGGATCGCACCCTCCAGCCCGTCTGCGCAGAACGCTTCAAGCTGCGCGCGGCCCTCAGCGGCATCTGCCGCGCCTTCAGTCGCACCAGGGGCCATTTCGCCCCAGCCGGTCAGGCCGTCCTCGGTGACTGCGACGAACAGATTCTCGCCGCCCCGAATCTCGCCGCGCGAGATCCGCAAGGGGAAGCGCTTTTTCAGATAGAGCGGGTGAAATGCGACTTTCATGATACCCCGCCCAGAAAGGCCGCCAGATTGTCTGACAGCGCGTCGCTGACATAGCCGCCTTCCTGCACCAGCACGAGTGGCAGGCCAAGGCCCGAGATGGCCGCTGCAATCTGTCCGAACCCCCGCGTCGTGACGGCCAGTCCCTTGAACGGGTCATCGATATGCGCATCAAGCCCCAGCGCGACGATCACCACATCGGCCCCGAACGCCTCGATGCGCACAAGCCCCGTGTCCAGGGCGGCCAGATAGGCCTTATCGTCCGTGCCGCGCGGCAGGGGCAGGTTCAGGTTGCAGCCCATGCCGCGCCCTTGCCCGCGTTCCTGCGCACCGCCCCAGAAGAAGGGATAAAAGCGGTCGGGATCGGCGTGCAGCGAGACAGTCAGCGCATCGTCGCGCAAATAGAAAATCCCCTG
>SLQN01000077.1 GCA_007131465.1 Paracoccaceae bacterium | reverse complement strand
CAGCCGCCTGCAAAGTGACTGATCTCTAGACCCACCGGCCCAGTCTGATCCAGTTGCGGCCTTGCGGCCAAGCCTTTTCTTCGGGGGGCTTGCGCCCCCAACCGGGGCTTCGCCCGGTTTCCCCCACAACTGCAACTCAGCGCCACAGATGCGCGCGGCTGGCCAGAAGCCCTTGCAGCTTGGCCAACGCGCGCAGGCTCGGGGACTGTGACGTCCGGCCTTCGGCAAGGCGTTCGACAGCGATTTCGGGCGGGCAGGGCAGGTGCGTGACCGGATCGAGATAGCGGGGATAGGCGATCAGCACGGCATGCGCGAGCGCAGCGAGGCCGGGTCGGGCGCTGCGCCGCGCCGGGACAGCGCCCAGATCGCGCGTCAGCCCCCAGCCAGCATAGAAGGGCGCGCCAAGGGTCGTGACCGGGACGTTGCGCAAGAGCGCCTCGAACCCAAGTGTCGAGGTGATCGTCCAGACCTCTTGCACCTGCGCCAGAAGCGCCACCGGATCGGCCCCTGAAAGGATAGCGTCAGCATGTTCGAGCGCGAGTTCCGGGGCAATGGCACCGGGGCGCAGCCCGGCCTCCACATCCGGGTGCGGCTTGTAGAGGATGCAGGCGGACGGGTTGCGCTGCCGCACCTCGGCCAGAAGGTCGAGATTGGTGCGGATCGCGCCCGCGCCAAGGCGGATCGAGGCATCATCCTCGACCTGGCCCGGCACGAGGATGCGGTGGCCCTGTGGGAGATCGGGCTGGGCACCTGGGAGGTTGTATTTGCTCAGCCGCAACCTGCGGATGTCCGCGATCAGCGCGAGGGCGCGCGCCTCTGCGCCCGGCGGGGGCGGTGCGCCGATCAGCACTTCGAGTCGGGACGGCTGCATCGGGTCGAAGTACAGCCCCAGATCATCGCGGATCAGCGAGAGTGGGGGCGTCAGGTTTGCCCCCAGCCCGCGCGAGCGCAGGAAACCATCCTCGACGCGCAGCGCGCAATCAGGGGCTGGGCCTGTGCCCCAGACCAGAACAGGCCGATCCGGCAAGGGCTGGCGCGCGAAGCGCAGGCGCGTCCATCGACCGAAGAAGGCTTGCAGATGCGGGCGTTTCCACAGCCGCATGTTCAGCGCGACATAGCCCTTGCGGTCCTCGCGCCAGGCCCGGGTGACGGCTTCAAGATGATCGAGCGCTTGCTCGAAACTGCAAAGCCGGTCGCGGCAGGGGTCATACCATGTGGGATACAGCAGCATGGCGGCGGCGAAAAGCTGCGCGCGGGTCAGATTGCGGGTGCGGCGCGGATGCGGGGTCTGGTCTTGCGTCAGCCCCCAGCCTGCATAGAAGGGAAAGCCAGAGACGCGCGGGCGATGGCCTGCCAGAATAGCCTCGAACCCAAGTTGCGATGCGACCGTATAGACCGCGATGGCCCCTTCCAGGAGTTCCCATGGGGAGACGGGGTCATCCAGCAGCGTGATCCTGTCGCTGGTAACATCGGCCGTGGTGAAATAGCCCGCGCGGTGGCCGGACCTTGTTTCGGGATGGGTGCGGATGACGATGCGGCTGCCGGGAAAATCGAGCTGCGCCTGCACCAGCATATCGCGAAACAGATGCGCCGAAAGCGGGCCGTTCAGCCCGCCATGACGCAGCGCTGCATCGTCGCGCACCTGATCGATGATCAGCACATATCCCGGCGCGGGCGGCGGCAGGTCGGGGTCAAAAGCGGAGTATTTTGTAAGCTGCGTGGCCTTGAGCCGCGTCATGCCGGTTCGTGCGCGTTCAAGAAGGGAATGATCATCCAGCGGATGGGTGGCCAGCAGGGTTTCCAGATCGGAGGGGCGCGAGGGGTCGTAGTGGATGCCCGCGTGGTCGATCAGCAGGCCCAGCGGTGGTTCCCCGGCACGGCCGGGAAAGAGCGAGCGCAGGAATGCGTCTTCCAGCCGGACAAGCTGCGCGCCTGTGCGCCCCGCCACCCATGCGCCGCGCGCCGCACGCGGCGCATGGCCCCAGACCGCGACCCGGTCCCCACGGCCGGGCCAGCCCGGATGAAGGGAATCACCGGAAAGGGCAAGGATACGCCGGATGCGCCGCGCCTGTGCGCCGGGTCCCCAGAACCCGCCGGAAAAGGCATGAAGCTTGCCCGATCCGGTCTGCCCGGTCATCGCGCGACCTAATCTGCTGATCTGCGCACCGCGCCGGCTGCTGTCAGGGCGCCGGTCAGCGCGGAGATCTGGCGCGCCCAGAGCACGGAGTTGGCCTCGGTCACGAAGATCGTATCGCCGTCGCGGATCTTGAAGTCGCGGGCGTTGAACATCCCGGTCGGCGCGGTCAGGTCCAGCACATAGACAAAGCGCACATCCGACACGAACTGACCGATACCAAGGATTTCCGTGGCAACCTCGGGACGTTCATCGCGGAAGATGAAAACCCCGGTCGGATCAGCGCGCAGCGGGTCCAGCCCGCCCACCATTGCAATCGCGTCGATGGCGGCGATCTGGCGGGTATCGAATGTCATCCGGTTGGCACTTCCCGTCGCCCCCAGCACGGAAAAGGCGCGCTGGTCAGGGCGCACGAGAATGCGGTCACCGGGCCGCATCGCAATGTCAAGCGACGTGTCGGAATAGATATCCTGCAACCATGCGCTGTCCTGGCGGTTGCCGCGGGTGACCAGAACCTGCGCCGTTTCCAGCGGAATGTTCAGCCCGCCCGCAGTGGCGATCATGGAACTTAGGCTATTGGTCGCGCGCGTGACAGGATAGACACCCTGCGCATTCACGCCGCCTGCAACCGAAACTGTGGCCCCGTCGCCTTGGGTGCGGGTGACCAGCACCTGCGGATCGGGGGTCTGTTCGT
>SLQN01000162.1 GCA_007131465.1 Paracoccaceae bacterium | reverse complement strand
CTTGAGAGCTTCCCCATGGCTGTCCCGCCTGAAGAGGCCGAGCGCCGCTGTCGCCGCGCGCTGATGGAAGCCTGGTCGGGCCGCGAGACAGCCGTGTTTCGCCTGCCGCCCTCAAGACTGGCGCTTGATCCCTGCGATGTGATCGCGCTCGATCATGACGGACGGCAGGTCGATATGCGGCTGGTCTCGGTCGCGGATTCCACATTCCGCAGTCTGGAAGCCCTGCGGCAGGATCGCGCGATCTACGATCTGCCACCGGGCAATCCCCGGCCTGCGACGCTGGCCACACCGATGGTGTTTGGCGCACCGGACGCACTGTTTCTCGACCTGCCGCAACTGCGCGAGGAGATTGCCCCCCATCGCTCGCTGATTGCCGCGCATGCACGGCCATGGCCGGGCGAGATGGCCGTCTATCGTAGCCCCGCCAGCGACGGGTTCGAGCTGCTGACCACATTCAGCAGGCGGGCGCGCATGGGTGTGCTGGTGGCGGATTTTTACGCTGGCCCCACCTCCCGCTTCGATCTGAGCAATGAGCTGATCGTGGATCTGTTCTCGGGCACGCTGGAAAGCGTCACGGATATCGCGCTTTTTGGCGGGGCCAATGCGCTGGCAGTGGAAACGGGTGCCGGGCAATGGGAGATCGTGCAGGCAGGCGCGGCCGAGCTGATCGCGCCCGGGCGCTATCGCCTGACACGGCTGCTGCGCGGTCAGCGTGGGACCGAGCATGCGATGGGCGATCCCACGCCCGAAGGCGCGCGCGTGGTCGTCCTTGACGACAGCCTGACCCCGCTGCCAATTTCCGAGGCCGATCTGGGCCTGCCATGGAACTGGCGCATCGGACCCGCCGCGCGCGCACCCAGCGATGACAGCTATGTGGCGCAGACATTCACACCCGAAGGTGCCGGGCTGCGGCCTTTCTCGGTCGCGCATGTCCAGCAGCCCTGGCGCAGCCCCAGAGTGCCGGGCGATCTGACGATCCGGTGGGTGCGACGGTCGCGGGCGCTGGCCGCTGACAACTGGAACGCAGGCGATGTGGCCCTTGCTGAAGAATTTGAGGCTTATCTGGTCGATATCCTCGACGGCGCATCCTTGAAACGCACGCTGAACACCAGCACCACCAGTGCGGTCTATTCCGGTGCTGACCAGATCGCCGATTGGGGCGCGCTGCTCGGTCCCGGCGACACGCTGAGCATCCGCATCGCCCAGCTCTCCGCCCTGATCGGGCGCGGAGCTGCGCGGACAGTCACGCTGTTCTTCTGACGTCTTCTAACGGCGGCTGTCCTCCGAACCCTTCGAAATTCAAAGCTTGGAAATCCCCATGTCCGACATCACCAGCAACCTGCTGCTGCCCTATATTCTGGCCGCGCAGGCCCAGAAGCATGTCACCCATAATGAGGCGCTGCGCCTGCTGGACGCCATGGTGCAGCTGGCTGTGCTCGACCGCACGCGCTCTGCGCCGCCCGCCAGCCCCGCCGATGGCGACCGGCATCTTATCGCCTCAGGCGCAACTGGTCTCTGGGCAGGATGGGACCTGAACATCGCCTTCTGGGTCGATGGCGCGTGGATCCGGCTCGTCCCGCGCCCCGGCTGGCTGGTCTGGGTTGCCGACGAGGGTGCCTTCCTCGTCTGGTCCGGCTCCAGCTGGGCCAGCGTCGGCGAGCCGCGCGATGTGTCTGATGCTGTCTTCAGCCTTGTGAACGACGCCGATCCCACGAAGAAGGCCGTCTTCTCGCTGGCCTCGATCTCCACTGGCCAGACCCGCACCTACACGCTGCCCAACACTTCCTCGGAACTGGCGATCCTTGCGGGTACCCAGACCTTCACCGGCAACAAGACCTTCTCCGGCACCCTGACCGCCTCCGGGGGCACGGCGACCCTCGGCACCTCCACCGGCACTGCCACCTATGGCGTCGGCACCGGGGCCACGACCAACGGCACCACCAAGACCGTGAACCTTGGCACCGGCGGCGCGTCTGGCTCGAACACTGTCATCAACATCGGCTCTGCGACATCGGGCGCGGGCGGAACGACGGTGATCAACACGCCCACCGTGACTTTTGCGAACAGCGTCACGCAGGTCGGCATGCCCCAGGCGAACCTGACCGCGCAAACGCTGGGCCTCGGCTGGGCCACGGCCGACGCCTTCAACCGCTTCTCGATCAACACGCCCGCGATGCTGTTCAACCACGCGGGCGACGGCATCGAGGCGACCTTCAACAAGAACGCCCCCGGCGACGATGCCGCCTTCGCCTTCAAGACCGGCTTCTCGGCGCGCGCCCTGATCGGGCTTCTGGGCAACGACGACTTCAGCTTCAAGGTCAGCCCGGATGGATCGGCGTTCTACGACGCGCTCCGCATCGACCGCGCCAGCGGCCGGGTGGAACTGCCCGAGCCCATGGTCCTGCCCGGCCGCGCAACGCCCCCGGACCCGCCGCCCGCAGGCCGCATCCATCTCTACGCCCGCGAACGGGCAGGCAGCGCATGGCTCGAGGTCATGCGCCCCTCGGGGCGGCTCTTTCCGCTGCAGCCCCACTTCGGCGTCAACCGGATCGCCTACTGGGCGCCCTCCTCTGGCACCACGATCAACGCGATCGGCATGCCGCGGACGGGGGTCGGTACCGCCTCGACGCCCGGTCTCACCACCACCAACCTCTCGACATCGATGCGCCGCTGGCGGATGACCAGCGCGGCCACCGTGGACGCGGCGGCCGAGGAACGCTCCGCCGGATGGGTCGGCTGGCGCGGCAATGCCGAGGGGCTCGGCGGATTCACCTATGTGAACCGGCTGTCGCTCACCACCCTGCAGCCCACCGGCACGGGCTTCTTCGG
>SLQN01000409.1 GCA_007131465.1 Paracoccaceae bacterium | reverse complement strand
TATTGCCCCGCCGCCGACACCACCCCGGCCAGAATGCCGAAAGCTGCGCACAACACAAACGCCGTGCCCGCAAGGATCAGCGTGGCCGAGAACCGATCAAGAATCTCATCCAGCACGGGACGGTTCAGCGCGAAGGACCGGCCGAAATCGCCCTGCAACAGGTTGCCCAGCCAGATGAAATACTGCCGCCAGAGCGGCTCATCCAGCCCCAGATGCCGGTTCAGACGCTCCACATTCTCGGGCGTGGCATAACTGCCCAGAATGGCGCTCGCCGGATCACCGGGGATCAGCGCCATGATCGCGAACACAATCACCGTGATCCCCAGCAGCACCGGGATCGCAGACAATAACCGTTTCAGGATATAGCCGCCCATCTGGCCGCACCCCCCGATTTCATCTTGGTCAAAATATCCTCAGGGGGTGAACCAGCCTCCTTGAAGGCTGGTAAGGGGGGGCGCGCGCCCCCTTTTCCGCCTCAGTTCTTCACCACGTCCTTCAGTAGCAGGAAGAACGACGGTTCCAGAGCGAAATTCTCCACCGCGTCCGAGGTCACGGCATTCTGCCGCCAGTTCGCCACGAAGACCCAGGGCGCATCCTCCCGCACGATCACCTGCATCTCGCGATACAGCCGCGCGCGTTCATCCACGTCGGTTTCCACCCGCGCCGCTTCCAGCAGGGCATCGACTTCCGGGTTGGAATAATAGCCCGAATTGAAGCCCCCCGCTTCGGGCCAGGCATCGGTGCGCAGCGTCAGGAAAGGCAATGTGTCGGGGTCATTGGTCATCCAGGCCATCTGCGCCATATCCGCCTGCCCTTCCAGACCGGGGTTCACGCGGCCCAGAAAGGTGTTCCACTCGAAGGTCTCGATGCGCACATCAAAGCCCACCGCAGCCAGATCGGCCTGCATCGCCGTGCCCATCGGGATCGGGTCGAGCATCCCTGACCCGCCTTCGGTCACGAAAAAGGTCACCTCGGCCCCCTCGGCCCCGGCCTCTGCCAGCAATTCGCGGGCGCGGTCGGGGTCATAGGGGTAGGGGTCCAGCCCGGCATAGGCCCAGGAAAACGCGGGCGCGACAGGGCCGGATGCGATGGCCGCCGTGCCTTCCAGCACATCATCGACCAGTGCGCCCTTGTTGATCGCGTAATTCGCGGCCTGCCGCACGCGCTTGTCGGTGAACGGGCCTTCCTTCATGTTCAGGATCAGGAACCACACATGCGGGCCTTCCTGCTGCGACACCGTAAACCGGTCCCCGCCGAACTGCCCGATCGCCACCGGCGGCACTTCGACCATCACATCAATCCCCCCGGCAAGCATCTCGGCCACGCGGGTATTGGCATCCGTGATCGGGCGGAAGATCACCGCCTCGGTGCCGGCGGTGCCGTCCCAATAGTCTTCATTGCGGGTCACGACCACACGCTCGTTCGACCGCCATTCGGCAAAGCGGAACGGGCCGGTCCCAGACGGGTTGCGCCCGAAATCGCTGCCATGTTCCATCACGGCGGCGGGCGACACGATCAGCCCGGTCGGATAGGCAAGGTTCGACAGAAAGGGCGCGAACGGCTCGTTCAGGGTGAACTGGACCGTGCCCGCATCCACTGCCTCCACCGCTTCGATTGCGCCGAAGAAGAAGGACAGCGGGAAGGGGCCAGTGTCGTGATAGGGGTGATCCTCGTTCAGCATCCGCTCGAAATTCCAGACCACCGCTTCGGCATCCAGCGCGCTGCCGTCATGAAACCGCACGCCCTCGCGCAGGGTGAAGGTATAGACCAGCCCGTCGTCGGAGATCTCCCACGCCTCGGCCAGTGCGGGTTCGACCTCCAGCGTGCCCGAAGCATAGCGCACCAGCCCGTCATAGAGGTTCATCAGGATGCGGAAATCGTTGACGGCAGTCACCGCATGCGGGTCCAGCGCCTGCGGTTCCGCAATCTGGCCCACGACCAGCACGCCCGGCGGGGTCTGGGCATTGGCTGGCGCAATCAGTGCGGATGTGGCCAATAATGCGGCGCTGAGGACCCCGAAGCCGCGGCGGGTCAGTGATGATATGGCCATGTCCGGCACTCCCTGTTGAAAAGTTTCTTTCCGCCTAATTATCATGATAATTTGCATCGGTCAAAATTTTCATGATAAATCGGGGCAAGACGGGAAACAAACACATGACCTTTTCGATTCTTGCGCAAGATTTGGGCACTGGCCAGTGCGGCGGGGCGGCAGCGACGGGCGCGCTCTGTGTGGGCGGCTGGGTGCTGCGCGGCGATTCGCGCGCCGGAATGTCAGCGTCGCAGGGCGCGGCCCCCTCCACCCTCTGGGGCGAGGATGCGCTGGAGATGATGCGCGCCGGCGCGGGTGCTGCACAGGCGCTCAACGCCCTGGTCGCGGCGGATCGCGGGCGGGAACACCGGCAACTCGCGCTGCTGGACAGGGCCGGGAACACGGCTGCGCATACCGGCGCGCGCAATACCGGCTGGAAGGGCGCGCTGGCCGCACCGGGGCTGGTGGTCGCGGGCAACATGCTGGCCGGGCCGCAGGTTCTGGACGCGCTGCGCGATGGCTTCCTTGCTGCCACCGGCCCGCTCTCTGCGCGGCTTCTGGCCGCGCTTGTCAGCGCTCAGGCCGCGGGCGGCGATATCCGCGGGCTGCAATCCGCGGCCATTCTGGTCGTGGGCAATGACGCACCCCCGCTCTCGCTGCGGGTGGATTGGGCGGAAGACCCCATCACGTCCCTGTCGGCGCTTCATGACCGCAGCCAGAGCGGCGATTATGCCGCTTGGCTGCCCACTGTCCCCACCCGCAACACCCCGGAGCGCGGCCATGACTGACTGGGGCGCGCTG
>SLQN01000225.1 GCA_007131465.1 Paracoccaceae bacterium | reverse complement strand
CGCCCATTCGACCGATCCGGGCTGGCCGAATTTCTCCTGAAACTGGACCTTGCCCGCGAAAGGTTTGTCGGAATAGGTCACCGCCCCCGTCAGTTGTTCATTCAGGTAATCGGCCAGACCGCCGGGGAAGTGAAACGTGGCCTCCATCGGCGTATCGCCATCGGGGATGGCAGATTTCCAGCGGATTTCGACGCCCGAGAACAGATAGGCTTTCGAGCGCACCATTTTCAGAAGCCGCGCGGGGCGGAATTTCAGCGCGCCGAAAATCTCGGCGTCGGGGTGGAACGTGACCATAGTGCCGCGCCGGTTGGGCGCGGGGCCGACCTTGGCCACTGGTCCCTGCGGGATGCCGCGCGAGAATTCCTGCGCGAAGAGCTCGCGGTTGCGCGCGACTTCAACCCGCATATGGTCCGAGAGCGCGTTGACCACTGAGGCCCCGACCCCGTGCAAGCCCCCGCTTGTCTGATAGGCTTTCCCCGAGAATTTGCCGCCCGCGTGCAGCGTGCACAGGATCACTTCCAGCGCCGATTTGCCGGGGAATTTGGGGTGCGGGTCAATCGGGATGCCGCGCCCGTTGTCGCGGATGGTGATGGAATGATCGGCATGCAGGTCCACCTCGATGCGGTTGGCGTGCCCGGCCACGGCTTCGTCCATGGAATTGTCCAGAACTTCGGCCACCAGATGATGGAGCGCGCGTTCATCGGTCCCGCCGATATACATGCCGGGGCGCTTGCGCACGGGCTCCAGCCCTTCCAGCACCTCGATGGAGGAGGCGTCATAGATTTCGGACGAGTTCAACAGGTCGGACATGGGCTGCTCGATTCTTGTTTGGGTCTGTGCCCCCATCACTAGACCATTGCAGCACGACAGGCGCAAGGTTTGGACCCTTGCGCCGCGCATTGTCTGCCTTGGCGTTGCTTACAACAGCGTCCAGAGGTGAAACAGAAGCCCCGTGGCGAAGGCCCCGCCCAGGGAAATGGCGATATAGAGCGCAAAGACCCGGAATTTCACCAATGCCCAGACCGCAATCGCCGCAGGCAGCGAGGTCACGCCGCCTGCGATCAGAAACGCCATGCCGGCCCCCGCCTGCATGCCCTGATCCATCAGCGTGCCGATCAGCGGCAGGGCGGCATAGCCGTTGAAATAGGCAGGCACGCCGACAAGGGTGGCAATGGCGATGGGCGCAAGCCCGTTACCGCCCAGCGTCTGGGTGATCAACTCGGCCGGAACATAGGCCAGCATCAGGCTTTCCAGCAAGAAGGCCAGCGACAGCCATTTCAGCAGGAACAGGAAGGTCTTGGTGCCTTCAACGCGGAATTTCGTCACCCGCGCCGGGTCCTGCCAGAATTGCCAGACCGGGGCTTTCGGCGCGCGCACTTTCGCCCCGCCGCAGCCGCCATTGCCCACACCCGCGCGCAACGGGTCGCGCAAGCCTCCGGCGCGGATCACCAGATGCACGATTGTCCCGCCCAACACCCCCATGCCAAGGGCGATCAGGGTCTTGGCGATGGCAAATTCCATCCCCAGAACCCCTGCTGTCAGCACGAACATCGACGGGTCCATCAGCGGCGAGGCCAGCCAGAACGCCATCACCGGGGCCAGCGGCACGCCGATGGCCAGAAGCGCTGCGATCAGCGGGATCACGCCGCAGGAACAGAAGGGCGACAGCCCCCCTGCCAGCGCGCCCATCATGATCATCATCGCAGGCGCGCCGGTGAAGGCCCGCGCGATCAGGTTGTCAGCCCCCGTGGCCCCCGCCCAGGCCGCAATCAGGATCGAGGCTGCAAGGAAGGGCGCGATCGAGACAAGCGCGCCGGTCACTTTCTCCAGCGACGGGCCAAGCTGGCCTGGGTCAAGCACGATGACCACCAGCAGGATGAGGGCAAAGGCCAGCCAGGGTCGTTCCTTGCGCCAGATATGCCGCCACGCTGTGACAAGCGGGCCGGGTTGCGGAAGGGCGTGGTCAGTCATATCCGTATCTCCGGTATTATGGTTATATTCAGCACGGGTTCTCAGTCCAGATCGGCAAGCGCCGGAAGGCCCTTGCAACATTCACTCATCAGAAAGCCAAGCACATCGCGCAGGGCGTCCGTATCGGCGCGCGTCTCGACCTCGCGCCCGTTGCGCGACTGCATGATCAGCCCTGCCTGTTTCAGGCTGCGCAGATGATGCGCCAGAGTCGACAGTGGCATGTCCAGACGTGCGGCAATTTCGCCCACCAGCAACCCGTCCGGCCCCGCCCGCACCAGCAGACGAAACAGGGTCAGCCTTGCGGGATGTCCCAAGGCGGCCAAGGCCGCAGCGGCGGAATCGGTTGTCGTTTTCATGAGATGAAAACATAACTACATTTCTGGTTATGTAAAGCCGTTTCATTCCGGCCCAATCAGATTCAACGCTTTGCGCAACAAATGCAAAGAAATCCGCCCCGTTTGCGCAATACGCCCGAATTTCGGCATTGACGGGGGCAGATCGCAGGCTTAGGTACGGCTTGCTGAATACTGGTGGATGGCAATGACGAATGACCTCGTAATCGTAGTGGAGAAGATGCGCATGGGCCGGTAACGGACTCCCCACACGGAACCCATGCGCCCCCGAACCCTGCGGGGGCTTTTTTATTGCCCGCCGCCGCGCTACACGCAGAGAAATGACGCCTTGATGGAGCAAGCGATGACACGTCAGATGACCGGAGCCAGAATGGTTGTTGAGGCCCTGAAGGAACAGGGGGTCGAGGTGGTGTTCGGCTATCCGGGCGGGGCGGTGCTGCCGATCTATGACGAAATCTTCCAGCAAAACGACATCCGCCATATCCTCGTGCGCCATGAACAGGGTG
>SLQN01000106.1 GCA_007131465.1 Paracoccaceae bacterium | reverse complement strand
GATGCAGGCGTGATCGGGGCGCAATTTGCGCTTGGGGCCGCACTGGCGGAAGGTGGCGATGCCACCGGGGCCGCTGACTGGTTTGAAAGGGCCGCCGAGGCAGGCCATGTCACGGCGCTGCACAATCTGGCTGTGGCCTATGCGACAGGGCAGGGGCGCGCGCAGGACTTGGCGCAGGCGCGCGGCCTCTATCTGCAAGCGGCGCTAGCCGTACATGGCCCGGCAATGCGCAATCTGGCGCTGATGCAGGCGCGCGGGCAGGGTGGCGATCAACGTAATCGCACCGCGCTGGCCTGGGCCTTGGCAGCGCGGGACGCGGGCGATGAGCAAGCCGGGGTCGTGATCGAAGCCCTGCGCGATGTCATGTCCCCCGAAGCGATTGCGCGCGCCGAGGCGATGATGGCAAGCTGCCTGCAAGCGACTGCCGCCTGCGACTGATCGGCCCCCCGACGCAAGGCCGGGGGAGGTGCAACACCTATCCTGCCGCCTTCAGGTCCAGCCGCCGGGCATGCAGCACGGGTTCGGTATAGCCCGAAGGCTGCGCGCGCCCCTGAAAGACCAGATCACAGGCTGCCTGAAACGCGATCCCGTCAAAACCGGGTGCCATCGGGCGATAGGCCGGGTCGCCCGCATTCTGCCGGTCCACGATGACAGCCATGCGCTGCATGGCGTCCATCACCTCGTCTTTCGAGACAACGCCGTGATGCAGCCAGTTGGCGACATGCTGGCTGGAAATGCGGCAGGTTGCACGGTCTTCCATAAGGCCCACATCATGGATGTCGGGCACCTTGGAACAGCCGACCCCCTGATCGACCCAACGCACGACATAGCCCAGAATGCCCTGGGCATTGTTCTCCACCTCGCGCAGGATCTGGTCGCGTGACCATTTGCGGAAACTTGCCAGCGGAATGTCCAGCAACGCCTCGACATGGGCCCGCCGCCCACCCTTCGCCAGTTTTTCCTGCACGGCCCGGACATCGACCTGATGATAGTGCAGCGCATGCAGCGTGGCCGCCGTGGGTGACGGGACCCAGGCGGTGTTCGCGCCTGATTTCGCATGCTCGATCTTGGTTTCCAGCATGGCGGCCATCTGGTCTGGCATGGCCCACATGCCCTTGCCGATCTGCGCGCGCCCCATCAGTCCACATTCCAGCCCGATATCCACGTTGCGGTCCTCATAGGCCTTGATCCAGCCCTTGCGCTTGATGAAATCCTTGCGGGAAAAGGGGCCTGCCTCCATCGAGGTGTGAATCTCGTCGCCTGTGCGGTCCAGAAACCCGGTATTGATGAAGGCGACACGGTGGCGCGCGGCATGAATGCATTGCTGCAGGTTGACCGAGGTGCGCCGTTCCTCGTCCATCACGCCCATCTTGATCGTGTTGGGGGCAAGGTTCAGCACTGCCTCGACACGGGCGAATATCTCGTCCGCGAAGGCCACTTCTTCCGGCCCGTGCATTTTCGGCTTCACGATATAGACCGACCCTTGCGCCGAATTCCGCGCCCCGCTGGTCTTTTGCAGGTCATGCAACGCGCAGAGCGTCGTGATCATGGCATCCATCAGCCCTTCGGGAATTTCCGCGCCGTCCTTGTCCAGAATGGCGGGGTTGGTCATCAGATGGCCGACATTGCGCACCCAGAGAAGCGCGCGCCCCTTGAGGGTTCTTGCGCTTCCATCCGGGGCCGTGATCACGATATCAGGGTTCAGGCGGCGGGTGATGGTCTTGCCGCCTTTCTCCAACGCCGCCGAAAGGTCGCCTTTCATCAGCCCCAGCCAATTGGCATAGGCCAGCACCTTGTCCTCGGCATCGACGCAGGCGACCGAATCCTCGCAATCCATGATCGCTGTCAGCGCGGCTTCAAGGCGCACATCGGCCAGGGCGGCCTGATCGCGCCCGCCGATCAGATGCGCGCGGTTGAACACGAGTTCCACATGCAGCCCGTTATTGACCAGAAACACACTGTCGGGTGCGCGCGGATCGCCTGTATATCCTGCGAATTTTGCAGGTTCCTCCAGCGGCTTGCCATCTACGAGAAGCGCGCCGCCCTTGACATGATAGAGCCGCGCATCGGCATGGCTGTGGCCTGCAAGCGGGAAGGCCGCATCCAGAAACACACGCACCCGCGCAACCACCCGCGCACCCCGCCCTTGTTCATAGCCCCCCGAGGGCGGCAGGCTGCCCATCGCATCCGTGCCATAAAGCGCATCATAAAGACTGCCCCAGCGTGCATTCGCGGCATTGAGCGCATAGCGCGCATTGGTGATTGGGACGACAAGCTGCGGACCCGCAGTGCCGGCGATTTCGGGATCGACACGCGAAGTGTCGATCTTGAAAGGTGCGACTTCGGGCAGCAGGTAGCCGATCTCTTCCAGAAACGCCTTGTAGTCCGTACGATCATGCACCTGATTGCGCCGGGCGATGTGCCAGTCATCAATCTGGCGCTGCAAATTTGCGCGTTTTTCCAGCAGTGCGCGGTTCCTAGGGGTAAGATCATGGATGATCGCAGAAAAACCCCGCCAGAAATTTTCCGGTGTCACCCCGGTCCCCGGCAAGGCGATCGTCTCAATAAAGGTGCAAAGCGCGGGATCAACCTGCAATTCCGCGCGCACTGTCCGCTGTCCCATTGATACCCTCTTGGCTGCTGTTTCGCTGTCATTGCGTGCAGTCGCATACAATAATCCCGCAGTGGGCAGTGGCAAGGTCTGAAACCTTGTGCAGCCCTGACGGATGCCACAAACATATGAATTGGCGCGCGCGGGTCAGGGGTTCACCTGCCGGGTTTTGATATTTGCGTGGGACTGCTGTTTCGTGTAAACATGCACTCTAGTTAAGGATAGTCGCCAGAGGTGTAGCGCCCATCTTGTTTGAGACAGTTGCGCCACTGGCCCCGGTTTGTTCCTGAAACGTCGTGAAAGGAAGCTGCGCTGGCGCTCCACGATCTCAGTTTCGCACCCGAACCGGGTCAGCAGTTACGCAAGCTTCTGGATGATGCCTGCGACGCGCTTGAACTTGATTATGCGGCCTATGCCGGGGTCAATACGATCGACAATTCGGTTCACGCCATCGTCAATTACCCCGATGACTGGAAGGCACATTACCTAGATTACGGTCTGCATGAAAAGGACCCGGTTCTGGCAATCGCCGCGCGCAGCCAGGGGCCGGTGCACTGGCACTTGCTCAGAGGTCTGCCGCAGTATGAAACCGTGTTCACGCAGGCGCATGATTTCGGGATCCCCGATCAGGGCGTGACGATCCCGGTACATGGCCCGTTCGGGGACAAGGGCATGCTGAGTGTGACCCGCAAACTGAGTGTTGATCGCTGGGAAACGCACACGCGCCATATCATGTCTGACCTGCAACAGGTGGCCGCGGTGGTGCATGATCATGTCATGCAACAGGGGGTAGTCATGCGCGCGATGCGCGCACCCGCCCTTTCGGAGCGCGAACGCGAAACGCTCCAATGGATCGCGGCGGGCAAGTCTCAGGCGGATGTTGCCGATATCCTGAACATCTCGGCGCGTACGGTCGAGGTGCATCTGCGGTCTGCGCGCGCCAAGCTGGGGGCGCTGAGCACCGCGCAGGCGGTTGCCCGCGCTATCGGGATGAGAATGATCTATCCGATGTGAATGCATGCGCTCCGGGCGCGGCGTGACTGGCTTTTCCCAAAAAACATGCCCGTTGACCCATCATCTACGGGATTTCCCGGATCGACCAGCGCCGCAGGGGGGCGCACACTCCATCCCGGTGGGGCAACCAGGATAGGAGGACGTTATGATCCTTGTGATCGATGCATTCAATCGGGATGCGCATAAAACAGTTATTCAGGAAATGTTTCGTTTGCGTGCACGGGTATTCAGGGACAGGCTCGGTTGGGATGTCGATGTCGAGGACGGCATGGAGATCGATGCCTTCGACAAACTGGATCCGGTCTATCTGATCGGCTTCGACGCCCGCTTCGAGGTGATTTCCTGCGTGCGCCTGTTGCAGACCACGGGGCCGCACATGCTGGCCGATGTGTTCAGTGACATCTTGATGGGCGAGCCGCCTTTGCGCGCGCCGAACCTGTGGGAATCGACCCGGTTCTGTGTCGATACCGAACGGCTGACGCAGACGGATCGCGGACCCGGATCAGTGGCGCGCGCGACCAGCGAGTTGATGGCGGCGACGCTTGAATACGCGCAGAACAGCGGGATCACCGATATCATCACCGTGATCGACCCGATCATGAACCGGGTGCTCAAGCGCTCGGACAATGCGCCCTGCGGCTATGTGGGCGAGACTGTGCAGATGGGCAAGACCAAGGCCCTCGCTGCACTTCTGGACTGCACCACCGACCGGATCGAGCGCGTTCGCGCCTTTGCCGGGATCGAGGGGAATATCCGTGTCGATGACGCCTATCTTGCGCAGCGCCGCAGGGCGCGCGAACGGGTCAACCGCAACCGCTGCGCCGTTACCGATGAAGTTGCGCATTACCTCATGCAGCAGATCGACATGGCGACCGACATGAAAGAACTGGAAGCGGCACTGGCGTTGGTCCAGCACATGATCGGAGCAGGGCGCGCGCGGGCAGGGGATGCGGCCATCAACGGCTGAAAGGCATTAACGGCAATGGCGCGCGCCGCCCCGGCAGCGCGCGCGCTTCAACGTTGAGTGCTGCGCTGTTTCGGTGCGAAACGGCGGCTGTGCTGCGTATCATTGACCATGTCAGAGCATCGCCCGGCACGGGTTTCGGGTCTGCTTTGCGACAGGTCTCAATAGCCGCGCGCACGGTCCACCTGATAGAGAAGACTCTCGCCCGCCTCGGATCGGGCGATATTGCGCGCAATCACGCGCGCCGCGCTGGGCGCGCGTGTGCTGGCCGCGATATGCGGGGTGATCGTGATACCCGGATGGTCCCAGTAGGGATGATTGCGCGGAAGGGGTTCGGTGCGAAACACATCCAGCGTGGCGTGTCCGATCTGCCCCTGATCGAGGGCAGCTAGCAGGGCGGCATCGTCGATCAGGCTGCCCCGGCCCGGATTGATGATCCGCGCGCCCCGTGGCAACTGCGCCAGCGTATGGGCATTAACGATGCAATCGGTCTCCGGCGTCCGGGGCAGAAGCGTCACAAGGATCTCGGCATCCCCCAGAGCCGCCGCCAACCCTTCCGGCCCGTGATGGCAGGCGAGACCGGGGATCTGCCTTGGCCGCGCCGCCCAGCCCGAGACCCGGAAACCCAGCGCCACAAGCGCCGCGCCACAAGCCCGGCCAAGTTCGCCCAGACCCAGGATCACGACGCCTCGCTCGGCGGCCAGCGGCGGTGCGACAGGGGTCCATGCGCCCGGCCTCGCCCCGATATGCGCGTCCATTCCCAGATGATAGCGCAGAACATGCCCGCAGACATATTCGACCATGCCCGCAGTCAGCCCCGGATCGACCATTCGCGCCAGTGGTTGCGTCAGGGTCGGATTGTCCACGATCCGCTCGACCCCGGCCCAGAGGCTGAGAACGGCCTTGCAGCGGGTGAAGGGCGCGAAATCGCGCAGCGCGGTTGATGGCGCATAAACGATGTAATCCACATCATCTGCAGGGGCCTCGGTCGCCAGCCTGGCATCCAGCCCCTCGGCCTGCAGGGCGGCGCGCAAGGGCGCTTCATACTCGGCAAAATTCTCTGGCCCGGCGGCGAACAGAACAGTCAGGGTCATGATGGCAGTCTTGCACGGTGGATATGGGCCGATTGCACCAGCCCGAAGCCGAACATCAGCACCACCATCGCCGAACCGCCATAAGACACCAGCGGCAGCGGAACGCCCACAACCGGCGCAAGCCCCATGACCATCGCCATATTGACCGCGAAATACAGAAAGAAGTTGCCGATCACTCCCATCACCAGCAATCCGGCAAAGCGGTTGGTGGTGCGCAGCGCTGTCAGCATGCACACGCCAAGGATCAGCAGATACAGCACCAGCAGCGACGACGCACCGATGAAGCCGAATTCCTCGGCCAGCGTCGTGAAAATGAAATCAGTGTGTTTCTCGGGCAGAAAGTTCAGCCGCGCCTGCGTACCCTCCATGAAGCCCCGCCCGGACCAGCCGCCAGAGCCCAGCGCGATCATCGACTGGTTGATGTGATATCCCGCGCCCAACGGATCCAGACTTGGGTCCAGAAAGGAATCGATTCGCCGAAACTGGTAATCCTTCAGGATCTGCCATTCCGTCCCGCGCGACGACATCACCGTCACGACCCCAGCGACCCCCGCGCTGATCAGCGCCGCGAAGTAGCCCCAATGCACTCCGGCGGCGAAAATCACGACGCCACCGCCAAGGGCCAGCAGCAGTGCCGTGCCCAGATCGGGTTGGCGCAGCACCAGAAGCGCCGGTATCAGCGCAATCGCAGCGGCCCCGATTACCCAGACCGGGTGCGATACCTTCTTCAGATCGAGCCAGTCAAAATAGGCAGCAAGCGCAAGGATGGTGGTGATCTTTGCAAGTTCCGAGGGTTGCAGCCGAAATGGCCCGATGACCAGCCAACGCTGCGCCCCCATGCCCATCGTGCCGAAGAATTCGACCCCCAGAAGCAGCAGGATCGAGATGACATAGGCCACCCCTGCGATCGACCGCCAAAACCACAGCGGCACGAACCCCACTGCGAACATGATCGCCACACCGAAGGCAAAGCGCCTTGCTTGCGGTTCGGCCCAGGGCTGAAGATTGCCGCCCGCTATGGAATAGAGCATCAGAAAGCCATAGAAGGCCACAGCAATCAGCAAGGCCACCAGCGGCCAGTTCAGATACAGCACCTTCGCCAACCCCCTTGGCATGGATTTGGTGTTGTATTCCAGATAACTCATGCGCGGCTGACCCGCATATCTTCGGGGCGACGCAGGCGCTCCAACATGTTCTGCTGTTCGGACTGGATGCGGTTACGCTGCGGCGCAGGATAGGCCGACAGCGGCGGCCGCCCGTCATTGAGTGCTGCCAGCGTGATGTCGCGGCCGACGGGCGCTGCGGCGGAAGACCCGCCGCCGCCATGTTCGACGACCACGGCCACGGCAATGCGCGGGGTCTCGACCGGCGCGAAATTGACGAACAGGGCATGGTTGCGCCGGTTCCATGGCAGGTCTTCCTGCCGCCTTATGCCAGCCTCGCGTTCGGCGCGGGTGATCGAGAAGACCTGACTTGTGCCGGTCTTGCCTGCCATCGCCTGCCCCTCGGCCACCACCCGCGAGGAATAGGCCGTGCCGCGCCTGTCATTGACCGTGTCATACATCCCGCGCCGGATCAGGCGCAGCCATTCAGGCCGCAGGTCAAGGCTGGTGGCGGTCCGTTCGGCCCGGTCCAGCGGGTCGCGCACCAGACGCGGAAGCACGGCCGTGTTCGACGCCAGTCGCGCGGTCATCACCGCCATTTGCAGCGGCGTGGACAGAACGAAGCCCTGCCCGATCGAGGCATTGACCGTATCCCCCACCCGCCATTCGGCATTGCGGTTGTTGCGCTTCCACTCACGCGTCGGGTTCAGCCCGCCCGCCACGGACGTGATCGGCAGATCATAGCGGATGCCAAGGCCCAGACGTGTGGACATTTCATTGATCTTGTCGATCCCGCAGCGCTGCGCCATTTCGTAGAAATATACATCGCAGCTTTCCGATAACGCCGTCACCATCGCAACCCGGCCATGTCCGCCCCGTTTCCAGCAATGGAACCGGTTGCCCGAGACATCCATATGGCCGGGACAGAAGACGCGTTCCTGCCCGTCCGTGACACCGGCGTCCAGCGCCGCCAGCGCCGTGACCATCTTGAAGGTTGATCCGGGCGGATACATACCCTGCACGGTCTTGTTCACCAGTGGCCGATGGTCGTTTTCCAAAAGGGCATTGAAATCGGTGCCGGAAATGCCGCGCACGAACAGGTTGGGGTCGAAGCTTGGCCCGGAGGCCAGCGCGAGGATATCGCCATTCGTGACATCAAGGACCACGGCGGCCGCGCTCAGACCGTGCAGACGTTCCAGCGCATAGTTCTGCAATCTCGCGTCAATCGTCAGATGCACATTCTCGCCTGGCACGCCTTCGACGCGGTCAAGCTCGCGCATCACGCGGCCAACGGCGTTGACCTCGACACGCTGCGAGCCTGCGCGCCCGCGCAGGCTGTCCTCGGCCATCCGTTCGACCCCGCTCTTGCCGATCTGGAAGCGCGGGATCATCAGGACCGGATCAGGTGCTTCCAGAGCTTCAAGGTCGCGCTCTGACACCGGGCCGACATAACCCACGACATGTGCCGTATCCGCGCGCAGCGGATACAGGCGCGACAGGCCCATTTCAGGCGTGACCCCGGGCAGGGCCGGGGCATTGGCGGCCACGCGGCTGATTTCTTCCCAGCTCAGCCTTTCGGCTACGGTCACGGGTACGAAGGGGCGGTTACGCAGCATGTCACGGCGCGCACGCTCGATGTCGTCGTCGCTCAGGTCGATCAGTTGCGCCAGCCGCGACAGCACAAGGTCGATATCGCCTGCGTCATCGCGCTTGATGACGATACGGTAATTCTGCTCGTTCCCGGCCAAGAGGATGCCGTTGCGATCGAAGATCAGCCCGCGCGTCGGGGGCAGAAGCCGCAGGTTGATGCGGTTCTCCTCGGCCAGAAGCCGGAACTGTTCCGACTGGTTAAGCTGCATATCGCGCAGCCGCCACATCAGCGTTCCCGCGACCGACAGTTGCAGCCCGCCGATCAGCAATCCGCGCCGGCTGATGGTACGTCTGCTGGCTTCCTTTTCACGGTCCGAGCGTTTCACAGTCGTTGCCCCAATGCGTCCACTTCGCCAGTCGCTGGTTTGCGCAGTCCGAAGACGAAATGCGACACAGCCACGATGACAGGATAGGCCAGAACAGTGCCCACAAACAGTGCCAAGCTCAAGTCAAGCGGGGCTTGCGGCAGCATCACGATTGCGAGGATGGCGCGATTTGCCAGAAACATGGCCAACATCAGCGCAATGATGATCAAATATTCCAGCCAGAACCCGCACCCGCGCAACCGGTCGGTGCGCGCGCGCAGAAACTCGGTCCCCGCCAGTACGATCAGTGCCCATAGCCCCGGCGGGCGCAAAAGCAGAATGTCTTCCAGCAGGAAATAGACCACAATCACCGGAGCTGGCAGCATGTCGGGTCGGCGCACCACCCAAGCCAGTGCCAGGCACAGCAGGATATCAGGTTTTGGTAGCGCCCCTTGGCCCCAGCCCCCCGGAGTGTCGGTCAAGGCGGGGCCAATCGGGTCTTGGGAAAACCCGTAGGCTCCCAGCGGCAGCAGCCGGTAGAATGTCACCAGCGCCGCGAGGCCTAGAAAGAGCAGGACATAGAGCAGCCGCTGAGTCTGACGGTGGTCAACCATCGCTGGCCCTCTCCTCAGGCTCTGGAAGCGGGTCGGGGACAGGTGCGGGGCTGTCAGGCAAGATCAGGATGCCGGTATCGGTGATTTTCTCCATCGGGCGCGTCCGCAGGACCCGCAGAAATTCCAGTCGGCCGTAATCAGCCGCAATGCGGACCCGCAAGCGCCCGTCACTTGTGGCCACGACTTCGCCCACCAGAATGCCCGCCGGAAACACGCCACCATCATCCGAACTGATGACCCGGTCACCGGGGCGCAGGTCTTCGGGAGACTCGATGAATTCGAGGATCGGAAAGGGCGCATTGTCGCCGACAAGCATGGCGCGCTGGCCCGATGGCTGGATGATGACTGGCACGGCGCTGGCAGTATCGGTCAGCAGGACCACGCGGGCCGTGCGGCTCCCCACGCCGGCGATGCGGCCTGCCAGCCCCAGACCGTCCATCACGGCCCAGCCATCCTGCACCCCGTCGCGTGCGCCGACATTCAGCAGAACCGACTTGCGGAAAGGCGACCCGCTATCAGCCATCACGACGCCGGTCACATGGGTCAGTTGCGGGTCGAGCCTGACCTGATTGAGGTCGAGAAGCTGTGCATTTCGCTGCTCCAGTTGCAGCGCCGCCTCGCGCCAGGCCCGCATCTGTTGCAATTCGCGGCGCAATTCCTGGTTCTGTTCGAGGATGCGCGCATAGGACCGGAAATTCTCGGCCATGCCGACGGCGCGGGCAACCGGACGCATCGCCCAGTCGAAGGATGGGACAACGCTGTCAATCACGGCCATCCGGAACTGTTCGACCCGCGGACTATCGATCCGCCAGACCAGAAAGACCAGTACAAGACTGGCCGCCATCAGCGCAATCAGGATGCGCCGAAGTGGACGGATGAAATCCTGGTCTTGCTTGCGATCATCGGCCACGCATCACACCTCGCGACGGGTTGCCCTAGCTGTCGTAATCAATGGCGTGGCGGAGCTGTTTTTCATATTCCAGCGCCTTGCCGGTTCCGATTGCCACGCAATTCAGCGCCTCGTCCGCGACTGAGATCGACAGGCCTGTCTGCTCGCGCAGCGCCAGATCCAACTCGCCCAGAAGCGCGCCGCCGCCGGTCAGCATCACGCCCCGGTCGACGATATCGGCGGCCAGATCGGGCGGTGTGGTTTCCAGCGCGATCATTACGGCCTCGCAGATCGTAGTGACAGTTTCAGCCAGCGCCTCTGCCACCTGCGCCTGCGTGATCTCGGCCTCTTTCGGGACACCGTTCAGCAGGTCGCGCCCGCGCACCAGCATCGACTTGCCGCGCCCGTCATCGGGCATCCGGGCCGTGCCGATGGCGCATTTGATCTTCTCGGCAGTCGATTCGCCAATCAGCAGGTTCTGGTTGCGGCGAAGGAAGCTGACAATCGCCTCATCCATCCGGTCGCCGCCCACACGGACCGAGCGCGCATAGACGATATCGCCCAGCGACAGCACCGCGACTTCGGTCGTGCCGCCGCCGATGTCGACCACCATGCTGCCCGTTGGGTCGGTGATCGGCATGCCCGCGCCAATGGCCGCTGCGATGGGTTCGGAGATCAGGCCCGCCCGGCGCGCGCCCGCTGACAGGACCGACTGGCGGATCGCGCGTTTTTCCACCGGGGTTGCGCCGAAGGGCACGCAGACAATGACTTTTGGTCGCGAAAATATGGTGTTGCGATGCACCTTGCGGATGAAATGCTTGATCATTTCCTCGGCCACATCGAAATCCGCAATCACACCATCGCGCATCGGGCGGATTGCCTCGATGCTGCCCGGCGTGCG
>SLQN01000134.1 GCA_007131465.1 Paracoccaceae bacterium | reverse complement strand
CTATATGCTGGAAGAACGCCCCGGCGCTTATATCGTGCTGGGCGCGGGCGAGGGGCCGGGGCTGCACCACCCGGAATATGATTTCAACGACGAGATCATGCCTTTTGGCTGTAGCTGGTATGTCGGTATGGCCGAGGCGCGCTTGCCACTTTAACAGTCGCGAAAGCACGCGCGCGCGCCACTTGCGACCGCGTTTCGCGCCGCTCTCGGCGGCGTGGCCTGTGGCCTGAACCCCGCGAAAAGCATCTGCCGTGTGCAGCCAACGCTGCCCGGCAACACTGTAATTCGGCCATTCGGGGTTGACTCTGATGCGCTGGCGCAGTCCATTCAGGGTATGGGACGCCCTTTCATGCACATGCAAGTGCGCGGGGCATACCCGATTGCTGCCAGCAAGAGCAGCTTTCACACATGGAGGAAAACATGAACAAACCCCTTACCGCAAGCCTGGTCGCCGCTGGCATGATGCTGGGCACGACAGCGTTGGCACAGGATACATTCATCTCGATCGGCACTGGTGGTGTCACGGGCGTCTATTACCCGGCCGGCGGCGCGATCTGCCGCCTTGTCAACCGCGACCGCGCCGAACATGGCATCCGCTGCGGGGTGGAATCCACCGGCGGGTCGGTGTTCAATGTCAACGCCATCCGCTCGGGCGAGCTGGAATTCGGTGTCGCACAATCCGACATCCAGTTTCACTCGTTCAACGGCAGTCAGCAGTTTGAAGGTGACGGCGCCTTCGAAGGGCTCCGCGCCATCTTCTCGCTGCATCCCGAACCGTTTACCGTGGTGGCGCGTGCAGATGCGGGAATCACGACGTTCGAGGATCTGCGCGGCAAGCGCGTGAATATCGGCAATCCCGGGTCGGGCCAGCGCGCGACGATGGATGTCGTGCTGGACGCGATGGGCTGGACTGTGGACGACTTTGCCCAGACCAGTGAATTGCCACCTGCGGAACAGTCGCTGGCCATGTGCGACAACAATGTCGACGCGATCGTCTACACAGTCGGCCACCCCTCGGGCGCCATTCAGGAAGCGACCACCGCCTGCGACACCGTTTTGGTGAATGTGGACAATGACGCAATCCGCGCCTTGGTCGAAGAGCGTGGCTATTACCGCATGGCGACCATTCCGGGCGGCATGTATCGCGGCACGTCCGAGGACATCACCACATTCGGTGTGGGCGCGACCTTTGTCAGTTCCGATGCGGTCAGCGATGAAATCGCATATCAGGTGACACGCGCGATCTTCGAGAACCTTGACCAGTTCACGGCGCTGCACCCGGCACTTGCCAATCTGGACCCGAGTGAAATGGTCAGCGATGGTCTGTCAGCCCCGCTTCATTCCGGTGCCGAGCGGTATTTCCGCGAAGCCGGTCTGATCGAGTGATCTGAGAACACGATCCTTCTGCGCGGCGCATCTTATCGCGCCGCGCAGATTTCGTTTCGACTGCATGACAAGAACATAAAATCAGCATCAATTGGGGGACATGCGGATGTCGACTGCGCAAAAGCCGGAAGCGCGGCAATTCTCGGACGAAGAATTGCAGGATCTTGTCGCAAGCACTGATTCGGGCGGTCGCACCCCGAAAAATCGTGTCGTCGCCATACTGATTGCAGCCGTGGCGTTCCTGTGGTCCGGGTTTCAGATCTGGATCGCTGATCCGCAATTCGCGCTGGCGCAGCATATCCCCTATGTGCGCATCATCGGGTCTGACATGACGCGGCCGATGCACCTGACATTCGCGCTGTTTCTGGCATTTCTTGCCTATCCGGCCTTCAAGAATTCTCCGCGCAGCTATATTCCGCTTTATGACTGGGCGCTTGCCTTCGTGGCAGCGGGGTCCGCCTTCTACGTCTTCTGGTTCTCGCGTGAGTTGTCAGGCTCTGCTCGTCAGGGCAGGCTGACGCAGGTGCAGACTGCGGATGTGCCGATCCTGAACAATTTCGAAGGGCTGATCGGGTCCACCATCTATCCGCAGATCATCGTTGGAACCATCGGGCTGATCCTGCTGCTGGAAGCCTCGCGCCGCGCGCTTGGTCCTGCGCTGACCATCGTCGGCAGCCTCTTTCTGGCCTACAGCTATTTCGGTCAGGGCTGGCTGATCCCGGACCTGATCGCGCATGAAGGGCGCAGTTTCAACGGCATCATCAACACGCAATGGCTGTCCACCGAAGGGGTGTTCGGCATCCCGCTGGGGGTTTCGACGGCCTTTGTGTTCCTGTTCGTGCTGTTCGGCGCGCTTCTGGACAAGGCTGGCGCAGGCAATTATTTCATCAAACTGGCCTTTGCGGGGCTGGGCCATTTGCGCGGCGGGCCTGCGAAAGCCGCCGTTGTCGGCTCGGGCGCAACCGGGCTGATCTCGGGGTCGTCCATCGCCAATGTGGTCACGACCGGCACATTCACCATCCCGCTGATGAAGCGTGTGGGCTTTACGGCGGAAAAGGCGGGCGCGGTCGAGGTCTCGTCCTCGGTCAATGGGCAGATCATGCCGCCTGTGATGGGGGCCGCCGCCTTCCTCATGGTCGAATTCGTCGGCATTTCCTATATCGAAGTCATCAAGCATGCCTTCATCCCGGCCATGATCAGCTATATCGCGCTGGTCTATATCGTGCATCTGGAGGCGCTGAAAAACGGCATTCCGGCGCTGGGAGAAGGCGCAAGCCTGCTGACGATGTTCTGGAAATCCGCCATTGGCTTTGTTGTCACGGGCCTCGGCTTCTATGGCGTGATCGCCGCGGTGGGTTTCCTGCGCGACGTGGCGCCCGGCATTTCGGGGCCGGTAATTCTGCTGGTGGTTCTCGCCATCTATCTGGGCTGTC
The DNA here is from genome assembly GCA_007131465.1 of Paracoccaceae bacterium. Lineage (GTDB taxonomy): Bacteria > Pseudomonadota > Alphaproteobacteria > Rhodobacterales > Rhodobacteraceae > Roseinatronobacter. The sequence continues at coordinate 23 of SLQN01000134.1, read as the reverse complement.
TTTATGTGGCGTCACAGCGCCCG
>SLQN01000280.1 GCA_007131465.1 Paracoccaceae bacterium | reverse complement strand
CTGTGCGCCCTGATCCAGACCGATGATCCCGATGCGCTGGACGCCGCCTTGTGGCATCCCGCCGCGCGCGCGCGTTCGAAACGCTCGGGTTTTCTGCCACCGCAGGACAAGCGCGGGTTGCTGGTGCTGGCGATGGAGGAACTGAACCGGACCGCGCCGCAACCCGCCGCCGTGATCGCGCTGCCGCAAGGCGCGCCCTTCGGCAGGGTCGATCTGGACCTGGACGCCTGCACGCTGTGTCTGGCCTGTGTCGGCGCATGCCCAGCAGGCGCGCTGTCGGACAATCCCGATATGCCGATGCTGCGATTCACCGAAAGTGCCTGCGTGCAATGCGGCATTTGTGCTGCGACCTGCCCCGAACAGGCCATCACACTGGCCCCACAGATGGACTTTGCGGCCTGGGCCACGCCGAAGCGTATCCTGAAAGAAGAAGAGCCCTTCGCCTGCACATCTTGCGGCAAGGCGTTTGGAACCCGCGCCAGCATCGAGCGCGTCCTGCAAAAGCTTGACGGGCACTGGATGTTTTCCGGCACTGCGGGCGAAGACCGCAAGCGCCTGCTGAGCATGTGTGACGATTGCCGGACGCGCGAAGTGGTGATCGCAGGCTTTGACCCGCATGAGAAGGCGGACACCTGAGGCGCGGTCTATTCGTCGGTCGCGTTGAACGTGAAAAGCTGCGTGCCGGCAATGGTGAAGCCATCAATCAGCCCCCGCGCGCGCTCGGATGTCAACCATGCTTCCAGCCGTGCTGACGCGTCTGCATTCACATGCGGGTGGCGGGCAGGATTGACCGGCAGATAGGCATATTGGTTGAACAGCGCCGGGTCGCCCTCGAACAATATCACCAAATCCCCCTTGTTGCCGAAACTCAGCCATGTGGCGCGGTCGGACAGGATGTAACCGCCTGTGGCGACCGCAAAGTTCAGCGCCGCCCCCATGCCCGAACCTGTAGCGCGATACCAGCGGCCCTGCGGATCAACCCCCGCCGCCTGCCACAGCGCCAGTTCCTGCAGATGCGTGCCGCTGTTGTCGCCCCGGCTGACAAAGATCTGCGCGCTGTCGGCCACCCGCGCCAGCGCCGCTGCGGCAGTCTCGGCCTGTGCTATGCCCGCCGGGTCATCCGCCGGGCCGAGGATAACGAAATCATTATACATGATCGCGCGCCGATGGGTGGCGTTCCCGTCAGCCACCAGGTGCTCTTCGGCGGCGCGGGCATGGGCCAGCACGGAATCCACATCGCCCGCCGCTGCCAGCCGCAACGCCTGCCCGGTGCCGACAACAAGCAGTTGCACAGTTATCCCCGTGTCCGCACGGATCGCTGGCAGCAGAACCTCAGACAGACCCGAATTGGCGAAAGAGGTGGTGACGGCCATGCGCAATGTCTCGGCCTGCGCGGACGGCGTGGCAAATGTCATCAGGATGGCAATGAGGCCGAAAAGACGGATCATAACAGCAAATCCCCTTTCAGAAACGCAGCCGCCTCTGGCGTGGCGGGGCGGGTGAAGAAGCGGTCTTTCGGTGTTGCTTCCAACAGTCGGCCATCATGCAGGAACAGCATGTCATCCGCCAGCCGCCGCGCCTGTCCGATATCATGTGTAGACATGACAATCCGCGTGCCCGCCTCGCGCGCCTCCTTCAGGATCATCTCGATATCATGCGTCGCGCGACCATCCAGATTGGCGCAGGGTTCATCCAGAAACAGCAGTTGCGGCGTGGAGACAAGCGCACGGGCCAACGCGAGTTTCTGCTTCTCGCCGCCTGAGAGCACCATCGCCGGACGTGACAGCGCCGCACCAAGGCCGACGCGCGCCGCCCATTCCTCGGCGGCATCGCGCGCCAGAACGCGGCTGACGCCACGCAGGCGCAGCGGGTAGGCGATGCAATCGCGCACAGTGCGACGCATCATGATCGGCGCCTGAAAGACGAAGGCTTGCGCCCGCTGGACCGCTGGCTCCTCTCCCGCCCAGTGCATCTGACCATTGGAGATGCGCTCGATCCCATGCATCGCGCGCAGAAAAGTTGTCTTGCCGCTGCCATTCGGCCCCATCAGGATACTGATCCCGTCCCCATCCAGAACCCATGACAGCGGCCCCAGCAGGCGCTTGCCCCTGCGCCAGATCTCGATTTCCTCGATCCTCAGGGGCAGAACAGAATCCAGGCTCACCACAGGCTTCCCTGTTCTGTGCGTGACAATATGTGTATCCCCAGATTGACCGCAATCGCGAGGCTGATCAGGATGAACCCCAGCGCCAGTGCCAGCGCAAAATCGCCCTTGCCTGTTTCCAGCGCGATGGCGGTGGTCAGAACGCGGGTTGCGTTATCGATATTGCCACCCACGATCATGATCGCCCCCACTTCGCCAATCCCGCGCCCGAAACCTGCCAGCTTGGCGGTCAGCAATGTGCGCCGCCCGTCCCAGACCAGCGTGGCAATGCGCTGCATCCGTGTCGCATTGAGCGAGATCAGAAGATCACGGTAATCCGCCCAGAGTTCCCGCATGGCCTGATGCGCGATTGACGCGATCAGGGGTGTAATGATGATGACCTGCGCAATGATCATCGCTGTCGGCGTGAACAACAGGCCCAGAACCCCGAACGGCCCGGCGCGCGACAGCAGGATATAGACGATCAGCCCCACGACAACCGGCGGCAGGCCCATCAGCGCATTCAGCAGTGCGATGATATAGCGTCTGGCCGGAAACCGGCTGACAGCCAGCCACGCCCCCAGCGGCAGACCGATCAATGCCGCGAACAGGGTTGCCGTTACACTGACCTGCAATGATCGCAGGGTGATTTCCACCAATTCGCCATCGAGAGACACGGCCAGCTTTGCCGCCATTACCAGACCTTGCCAGATG
>SLQN01000040.1 GCA_007131465.1 Paracoccaceae bacterium | reverse complement strand
CTATGTGAAACAGTTGATGAGTGATCTGAAACGCAGCGAACAGAATGAAGAAATCGCCCGCCTGCGGTTTGACCACGTCCGCGAGTTGTAGCGCGCCCGTGCGAAATGAAAGAACCCGGCACAGAACCGGGTTCAGGGTTCGCAAACGAGTGAACGGGTCAGTGCAGGCGCGCCTGCACTTCTCCGATGGCGCTCCGGACAAGCGCATCGTTGCGCTCGGCATTCATCTGCTCAACCAGAATATCACCTGCCGCGCCAATCGCGACAGTCACAGCGCGGTTGCGCACGTCGCGTATCGCGGACGCTTCGGCAGAGGCGATCTGGTCCTCGGCGGCCTTCAGGCGGCGCGCGATCGACGCTTCGATATCGGCCTTTATCTGGTCGGCAGCCAGTTGAGCATCCGATTTGGCCTTCTCCACGATGCGCGCTGTCTCATCCTTGACACCGGCATGCTTACGCTCGAGCGAGGCATGCAGTGCAAGGGCTTCCTCGCGCAGGCGCCGCGCTTCATCAAGTTCGGACTGTATGTCCTGCGCGCGGCTGTCCAGAAGGTCTGTCACTTTGGCCGGAACCTTGAAATAGACAAGGATACCAACAAAGATGACAAATGCCATCAGCACGATCAGGTCAGTATTCGACAGCGAGAAGAAGGGTTTACCTTCGACCGCTGCAAAGGCCGGGGTCGCCAGGAACAGCATGGGCAGAATAATCGCGCGCATCATGCACCGCCTTTCATTCGGGCCGAAACAGCCGCAGTCACGCTGCCCTGATCTGCCTTCGCGTCAAACACCCCAAGTACGTCAGCGGTGATATCCTGTGACACTTCGGTTACCATTGCCAGCGCACTGTCCCGGATTTCCCGTATGCGGCGTTCGGATTCGGCGGATTTGGCCGCGATCTCGGCGTCTGCCTTTGCCAGTTGAACGTCCAGTTCGGCCTGCATCTCAGCCTTCGCAGCCTCGACGATGCGGTTCGCCTCGGCGCGGGCATCGACCATCGCAGTCTTGTAGGCGTCTTCGGCTTCCTGCGCCTTGAGCTTGAATTCCTCGGCGGCGGCGATGTCGCTGGTGATTGTCCCACGACGATCAGCCAGCACAGCCGCGACACGCGGCAGGGCCACGCGCGACATGACATAATACAGCACCACCAGCGTCACGATCAGCCAGAAGATCTGGTTCGAGAAGGTGGTGATATCAAGTTGGGGCATGCCTGACCCCGAAGCGGCAGTCTCGTCCATATCAGCCCCTCATGACCTGAATTAACCGGAAAGGCCCGTGGGCCTTCCCGGATACAAGCAACAGCTCAGAGGTGCTCAGACAGCGAACATCAGCAGCAAGGCCACGAGGAACGAGAAGATCCCAAGTGCTTCTGCGAATGCGATACCGATGAACAGCATGGCGGTCTGTCCAGCGGCTGCCGACGGGTTGCGCAGCGCACCTGACAGGAAGTTGCCGGCAATGTTGCCCACACCGATAGCTGCGCCACCCATGCCGATGGCGGTCAGACCGACACCGATATACTTGCCCATTTCTGCGAATTCGCCTTCCATGTCATTTCTCCTTGAGGTTGGAATTGGCTGGTTTGGTTTTCGACACTGAGTTCATTCGTCAATGTGACGGGTGCAGCGCATCCCGCAGATAGACGCAGGTCAAAATCGTGAAAACATAGGCCTGGATCACGGCCACGAGAAGCTCCAGCGCATAAAGCGCGGTCACGGCCAGAACCGGGACGAAGAAGGCCGCGCCGAGCGCGCTTGCAAAGCCTGCGAACACCTTGGCCACGGCATGGCCGGCCATCATTGCGCCCGCCAGACGAATGGAATGGCTGATCGGACGTGCGAAGTAGGAGATGAGTTCGATCAGCGCCAGAACCGGCCGCAGCGCCAGCGGCGCCGAACTGACCCAGAACAGGCCCAGAAACTTTGTCCCGTTCAGGATGAAGCCCAGCCCGGTCACGGTCAGGAACACCGTAAAGGCCAGCACAGCCGTCACAGCGATATGCGACGTGGTGGTAAAGGCGAATGGGATCAGGCCCAGAAGGTTTGCAAACAGAACGAACATGAACAGGGTGAAGATATACGGAAAGAACCGCACCGCGTCGTGCCCGGCCACGTCCCTGACCATGTTGTAGATGAACCCATAGGTCATTTCGGCGGCAGATTGCGCCCGGCTGGGAACCAGCGCGCGGCCCCGCGCACCGTAGATCATCAGCGCCGATGCCGCCAGAACCGTCAGCGCCATCCACAAGGTGACATTGGTCGGGGTATACCAGTAGATATCGCCCCCAAACAGTGCCTTGACCTCGAACTGGTCCATCGGTCTGATCTCGAAACCGCTATCACTGGCCACTGGTCTTGTCTCCTCGTTGATCACCAGCACTGGGCCGGGCCGCTTCTATTCTCTCGCCCTCGATTTCGCGCGCCGAACGGATCATCGTTTTCACGCCCGCCGCGAAACCCAGCAATGTCAGCACCACAAGAAAGATCGGCAACGTGCCGAACAGCACATCCAACCCGTATCCCATGGCAGCACCGATCCCCAGACCGGCCACCAGTTCGATCACCATGCGCCAGCCCACCTGGGCCATCGAATGATGATCCTGCGCGGCCTTCGGCGGCTCCAGCGCGGCTTTTGCCTTGGCGATCCGGTCTTCAAGCGCCGCCAGACGCTGTGTCTCGTCCCGCTCAGGCATGCGCGCCACCTCCGGCTGCAAGTTGCGCGCAAGCTATGCAGCCGGCCCTTCAGAGTCAAGCCGGATATGCACGGCGAAAGTGGCCTACAAGGCATTGATTTTTAATATCTTTCGAATTTCCGCATCGCCTGCGCACCACCGGTTGCGTCCGTATTCGCACGCGCAGCAT
>SLQN01000215.1 GCA_007131465.1 Paracoccaceae bacterium | reverse complement strand
CGCAACCAGGGCCGCGAGGAAGCGCGCCTCGGCCACGCCGATGTCCTGGGCTGTTGATTTTCACCCAGAACTGAGCCGGGTAGGCGGATAATTCTCACTGAGAACTGAGCCATGTGAAGCTTCCCCCAGAGCAGTGAGCGGCGGGGGCAACGGAGTGATCCACATGGGACTATTGAACATTATCCGACGGATGCATTTGCGGCGGAAGCTGTCGATCCGCGAGATCGCGCGACTGACGGGAGTGTCGCGGAATACCGTGGCCAAGCATCTGGCGGCGAACACCATCGAGCCAAAATTCTCGACGCCGGAGCGGCACAGCAAGCTGGACCCCTTTGCCGAGAAGCTGGCGGGTTGGCTGAAGACCGAAGCCGGAAAGTCGCGCAAGCAGCGACGCACCGTGAAGCAGTTGCACGCCGATCTCGTGGTGCTCGGCTTCACTGGCTCTTATGCCCGGGTGGCGGCCTTTGCGCGCCGGTGGCGGGCGGATCGGCAGCGCGAACAGCAGACCACGGGGCGTGGGACCTTTGTGCCGCTGCACTTTGATCCCGGCGAGGCCTTCCAGTTCGACTGGAGCGAAGACTTTGCGGTTCTGGGCGGCGAACGCACGAAGCTTCAGGTCGCCCATATCAAGCTGTCGCACAGCCGGGCCTTCCTGCTGCGCGCTTACCCGTTGCAGACCCACGAGATGCTGTTCGATGCGCATTGGCACGCATTCCGGGTCTTCGGCGGCGTGCCGGGTCGAGGGATCTACGATAACATGCGCACGGCGGTGGATCGTGTCGGCCGTGGCAAGGAGCGTCAGGTCAACATCCGCTTCCTCGCCATGGCGAACCACTATGTCTTTGAGCCCGAGTTCTGCAATCCGGCAGCGGGCTGGGACTGCGCCAGCGTGGCGCCACCGGTTCAAGCCCGCTGGCGCAGGGCCAGGTCGAGAAGAACGTCCGCGACTCTCGCCACCAGATGCTGCACGGCATGCCGGACTTCGCTGATCTTGCGGCGCTGAACGCCTGGCTTGAGCAGCGGTGCCTGGAGCTGTGGCGCGAGACGGCACATGGCACGCTGCCCGGCACGATCGCCGATGTCTGGGCCGAAGAGCAAACCGCACTGATGCCGTTGCCAGCGGCCTTTGACGGCTTCATCGAGCTGAGCAAGCGCGTCTCGCCGACCTGTCTGATCAGCTTCGAGCGCAATCGCTACAGCGTTCCGGCGTCGTTTGCCAACCGGCCTGTCAGCCTGCGGATCTATCCGGACCGGCTGGTCGTGGCGGCCGAGGGCAACATCCTGTGCGAGCATGCCCGTGTGATCCAGCGCAACCATCAACTACCGCCGCGGACCATCTACGACTGGCGACATTACCTGGCAGTCGTGCAGCGCAAACCCGGAGCCCTTCGGAACGGCGCACCCTTCCTGGAATTGCCGACTGCCTTCAGGCAGTTGCAGGATCACATGCTCCGCAAGCCTGGTGGTGACCGCGAGATGGTCGATATCCTGGCCCTCGTGCTGCAGCACGACGAACAGGCCGTGCTCACCGCCGTGGAACTGGCTTTGGAAGAGGGCGTGCCGACCAAGACCCATGTGCTGAACCCGGCTCGCATCGGCTGGTCGACGGCAAGGTGATCGGCGGGCCGCCACTCGATACCCCGCAGGCTCTGGCCCTGCACCGCGAACCCAAAGCCAACGTCGAACGCTATGATGGCCTGCAAAGCCAGACCGAAGGAGGCCGCCATGCGTCATGATCCCGCCAGCGGTGCCATCGTCATCATGCTCCGCAGCCTGAAGATGCACGGCATGGCGCAAGCCGTCACCGATCTGATCGAGCAAGGTGCCCCGGCTTTTGAAGCCGCCATCCCGATCCTGTCGCAACTGCTGAAGGCGGAGTTGGCCGAACGCGAGGTCCGCTCCATCGCCTATCACATGAAGTCCGCACGCTTCCCGGCCTACAAGGATCTCTCGGGCTTCGACTTTGCCGCCAGCGAGATCAACGAAGCAACCGTCCGGACACTGCACCGCGGCGAGTTCATGGACGGGGCACAGAACGTCGTGCTGATCGGGGGGCCGGGCACTGGCAAGACCCATGTTGCTACGGCCCTCGGCGTCCAGGCTGTCGAGCATCACCGGCGAAGGGTCCGCTTCTTCTCGACCATTGAGCTGGTCAACACGCTTGAGCAGGAAAAGGCCAAGGGCAAGGCCGGGCAAATCGCGGAAGGCCTGACCAAGCTCGACCTCGTGATCCTCGACGAGTTGGGATACCTGCCGTTCAGTGCCTCTGGCGGGGCGCTGCTCTTCCACCTGCTGAGCAAGCTCTACGAGCGCACCAGCGTGGTGATCACCACCAACCTCAGCTTCAGCGAATGGGCCACGGTCTTCGGTGATGCCAAGATGACCACGGCCCTGCTCGACCGCCTCACCCACCGCTGTCACATCCTTGAAACCGGAAACGACAGCTTCCGCTTCAAGGCAAGCTCAGCTGCTGCGTCAGCCGCCACGAAAAAGAAGGAGACAACACACATCTTGACCCCAGCATGACCCGAAATCCATAATCAGAGGTGGCTCACTTCTCGGTGAAAAACCCGGCTCAGTTCTGGGTGAAAATCAACATCCCTGATCAGCAAATGAGATCAGACTATTCAGCAGAGTTAATAGGGATGCAGGCTTATGGGAGGCCGTAACTTCTGGAATATGGAACCTAGTTGACGGCTGAAATTCAATTATCAAGATTTGTCGAGGGTAATACTCTCACCAGCATCGTAAGGGTTTCCAAAGCGAACTGTTCCGGGATTCGAATAACCAGATCCTCCATAATACTCAGCCGATCTGTCGTGCCTTGGATGCGTGTTTCCATCCGACGTATTTCAGATGCAATTT
>SLQN01000526.1 GCA_007131465.1 Paracoccaceae bacterium | reverse complement strand
GGATGTCGCCGATTTCGTGGCCGGGATCCGGCGCTATCTCGGATTGGCCGAGGATGCACCACTGGCCTACACGGCCGAACCCAAGATTGACGGCCTGTCGCTCTCGCTGCGCTATGAGAGGGGGCAGCTTGTCCATGCCGCGACGCGGGGCGATGGCGAAACCGGCGAGGATGTGACCGCCAATGCCCGCACGCTCAAAGATATTCCGCAAACTCTGAAGGATGCGCCCGAAATCCTTGAAGTGCGTGGTGAGGTGTACATGACTCACGCAGATTTCGCTGCACTCAACGACCGGCAGTCCAAAGCCGGGGCCAGACCCTTCGCCAACCCGCGCAACGCGGCGGCGGGGTCGCTGCGCCAGCTTGACCCGGCGATCACGCGCCAGCGCCCCCTGCGATTCTTCGCCTATGCCTGGGGCGAAATCTCGGCGCCTCTGGCCAGCACGCAGGCGGGCGCAATCGCGCGCCTTGCCGCACTGGGCTTTGTTACCAACGCGTTAATGAAGCGCTGCGACAGTCTGGAAGACATGCTGGCCACCTATGCCACAATCGCCGCGCAGCGCGCGACGCTGGGCTATGATATCGACGGGGTTGTCTACAAACTCGATGATCTGGCATATCAAGACCGGTTGGGGCTGCGCTCCACCACGCCGCGCTGGGCGATTGCCCATAAGTTTCCGGCCGAACGCGCCTGGACAAAACTGGAAGGGATCGACATTCAGGTCGGCCGCACGGGCGCGCTAAGCCCGGTTGCACGGCTGAAACCCGTGACTGTCGGTGGGGTCGTGGTCGCCAATGCCACGCTGCATAACGAAGATTACATCGCCGGGCGTGATTCGCGCGGCCAGCCTATTCGCGACGGGCGCGACATCCGTGTGGGCGATTGGGTCGAGGTTTACCGCGCAGGCGACGTTATTCCGAAAATTCGAGATATCGATCCGGCCCGCCGCCCGCCCGAGGCCACGCCCTTTGCGTTTCCCGAAACCTGCCCCCAATGCAAAAGTCCCGCTATCCGCGAGCCGGGGGATTCGGTGCGCCGCTGCACCGGCGGCATGATTTGCCCCGCGCAGGCCGTGGAGCGGCTGAAACATTTCGTCAGCCGCGCGGCTTTCGATATCGAAGGGCTGGGCGCGAAACAGATCGAGGCCTTCTGGCGCGATGGCTGGATCACTGCCCCGCGCGATATCTTCACCCTGCGCGACCGATTCGGCCCCGGCCAGCCGCGACAGTTGAAAAACCGTGAAGGCTGGGGCGAGAAATCGGCCCAGAACCTGTTTGACGCCATCGACGACAAGCGTCGCGTCCCGCTCGCGCGGCTGATCTTTGCGCTGGGGATCCGTCATGTCGGCGAAACCTCGGCCCAGATGCTGGCTGTGCATTATGGCACATGGGACGCTTTCCGTCGCGCCATCGCAGAGGCAACCGAGCCCGGCAGCCCGGCAGAGATAGATTTGCTGGCCATCGATGGCGTCGGCCCGGTCATGGCGCGCGCGCTTCTTACCGGCTTTCAGGCCGAAGCGGGCGAAATCGACGCGCTTGCCGCGATGCTGGACATTCAGCCGGCCGAAACACTGGCGACTGACACCCCCATAGCAGGCAAGACCCTCGTCTTCACGGGCACGCTGGAGCGGATGACTCGCGCCGAGGCCAAGGCCCGCGCCGAAGCGCTGGGAGCCAAGGTCGCGGGGGCGGTAACCGCCAAAACCGACCTGCTGATCGCCGGGCCAGGGGCGGGCAGCAAAGCGAAAAAAGCTGCGGAACTGGGGGTCGAGGTGATGGACGAGGACGGGTGGCTTGCCCTGATCGGGGCCGGATAAAGTGGCGTCCAGGCCCGAAAACCTGTTCCCGCTTTTCGCCGGGCTTGACACGCTGGACGGTGTCGGGCCGAAAACGGCAAAGAATTTCAGCGCCTTGCAAATTTCGACGCTACGCGACCTGATCTTCCACCTGCCCCATAACCTGATCGACCGCACCCGCCGGACCAGCCTGCGCGGGCTGGAATACCCGGCAGTCGCGACGGTCGAGGTGACAATTGGCCCGCATGCCCCCCCCCGCAACCGGGGCAAACCCTACCGCGTGCATGTGCGCGATGCGCAGATGGAATGGCAACTGGTCTTCTTCCATGCCAAAGGGGACTACCTGCAAAAGCTGCTGCCGACGGGGCAGAAGCGGCTGATCTCGGGCAAGGTGGAATTGTTCGACGGGATCGCGCAGATGGTGCATCCCGATCATGTACTGCGCCCCGAAGATGCGCAGGATCTGCCGCAGACCGAGCCGGTTTATGCGCTTTGCGGAGGTGTCAGCAGCAAGCTGATGGCGAAGGCAATGGCCGGGGCGTTGGCGCGCGTGCCCGAATTGCCCGAATGGATCGATCCGGCGCTCAAGACGCGCGAAGGTTGGCCCGACTGGCATCTGGCTCTGTCCCGCGCCCATCTGCCGGAAACGCTGGCCGATCTGGGCGCAGGCGCGCCCGCGCGGGCGCGCCTTGCTTATGATGAACTCATGGCCCATCAACTGACCCTCGCGCTTGCCAGAAATCGCGCGCGCCGCAAACCGGGGCGTGCCAGCCACGAAACGGGCCTGCTGCAAGACAAGGTTCTGGCCGCGTTGGACTATTCACCAACGGGCGCGCAATCCCGCGCGATTGCGGAGATCACCGCTGACATGGCCTTGCCTGTGCGTATGAACCGGCTGTTACAGGGCGATGTCGGTGCGGGCAAGACGCTGGTTGCGCTGATGGCGCTCCTCGTCGCGGTCGAAGCGGGCGGGCAGGGGGTGATGATGGCCCCGACCGAAATCCTCGCGCGCCAGCATCTCGAAAGCCTGACCCCGCTTGCGCAGGCTGCCGGGGTGACACTCACGCTGATG
>SLQN01000194.1 GCA_007131465.1 Paracoccaceae bacterium | reverse complement strand
GAAGTGGCGCGGCTGGACGGGCGGCCTGTCTATGGCGGCACGCCGTCGGATGCCTCGGTCATCGGCGCAATCAAGGCGATGCAGGCGCGCGGGCAGGATGTGGTCTATTATCCGTTCCTCCTGATGGAAGTTCTGCCCGGCAATGCCCTGCCTGACCCGTGGTCGGGGGCAGAAAGCCAGCCCGTCCTGCCCTGGCGCGGGCGGATCACGACTGAGAAGGCCCCCGGCCAGCCCGGCAGCCCTGACGGGACTGCGGCGGCAGTGGCCGAGGTTGCTGATTTCATGGGCACAGCCAGCGCCAGTGATTTCACCATATCGGGCGGGACAGTAACATATTCCGGCCCGCCGGAATGGCGCTATCGGCGGTTCATCCTGCATCAGGCGGCGCTGTGCAAGGCGGCGGGCGGGGTCACGGCCTTCTGCATCGGGTCGGAAATGCGCAGCCTCACGCAGATACGCGGCCCCGGCAGCAGCTTTCCCGCTGTTGCCGCGCTGATCGCTTTGGCCGCCGAGGTCCGCGCGATCCTTGGCCCGGATGTGACGCTGACCTATGCCGCCGACTGGTCGGAATATTTCGGCTATATCACACCGCAGGGCGACCGGTTCTTCCATCTCGACCCGCTCTGGGCGGATGAGACTATCGATGTGATCGGGATCGACAATTACATGCCGCTTTCGGACTGGCGGGACGGGTTCGACCATGCCGACGGGCAGGCGCGCGGCGTGCATGATCTGGCCTATCTGCGCGCCAATGTCGCAGGCGGCGAGGGGTATGACTGGTTCTATGCGACTGCCACCGACCGCGAGAACCAGACCCGCAGCCCGATTGCCGATGACAGCGAATGGCGCGAGGACTGGATCTGGCGCTACAAGGACTTGCGCGGCTGGTGGGAGAATGACCATCATGACCGTGTGGGGGGCGTGCGCGCAGTCCAGCCGACCGCGTGGGTGCCGCGGTCAAAGCCGTTCTGGTTCACGGAATATGGCTGCCCGGCGGTTGACCGGGGCACGAACCAGCCGAATGTGTTTCTGGACCCGAAATCCTCGGAATCGCATCTGCCCTATTTCTCGCGCGGGTGGCGCGATGATGCGATCCAGATGCAATACGTGCGCGCGGTGAATGCCTATTGGGCGGACCCGACGCATAACCCGGTGTCGCCAGTTTATGACGGGCCGATGGTGGATATGGCGCGCGCGCATCTCTGGGCCTGGGATGCGCGGCCCTATCCGTGGTTTCCGTTCAATGCCGATCTGTGGTCGGACGGGGCCAACTGGCAACGCGGGCATTGGGTGACGGGGCGCGCGAGTGCGCAGCCGCTGGACGCCGTGATTGCCGAGATCTGCCGCGTGGCCGGTGTCATGGATGTCGATGTCAGCCGCGTGCATGGTGTCGTGCGCGGGTTTGCGATGGCCGGGACCGAAGCACCGCGCGCCGCCCTTCAGGCGCTGATGCTGGCCTACGGGGTCGATGTGGCGGAACGCGGCGGGAAGCTTGTGTTCCAGATGCAGAGCGGGCGCGCGGTGGCCAGCCTTGGCCCGGATGATCTGGCGCGATCCGAGGGCGGCGATGTGACGCTGATCCGCGCGCCCGAAGCCGAGATGAGCGGGCGCGTGCGGCTGGGCTATATGGAAGAGGGCGCGCATTTCGAGATGCGCATGGCCGAGGTCAGCTACCCCGATGACAGCGAGACCCGCGCCACTGGCACGGACCTGCCACTGGTGCTGACGGGCGACGAGGCGCGGCTGACGGCAGAACGCTGGCTGGCACAGGCGCGGATTGCGCGCGACACGGTGCGTTTCAAGCTGCCGCCGTCGCGCGGCTGGGCCGCGGGCGATGTCGTGGCGCTCGACATGGGGCAGGGGGTGTCGCTGTGGCGGATCGACCGCGTGACGATGGCGGGTGCGCGCGAGGTCGAGGCCACGCGCGTCGAGGAGGCGGTTCATGACTGGGGCGAGAGCGTGCGCACGGCGGGTGTGGGGCTGGCGTATCGTGCGCCTGCGCCTGTGCGGGCGGTGTTTCTGGACCTGCCGCTGATCACGGGCGAGGAAGTGGCGCATCATGGCCGCGTGGCGGTGACGGCGCGGGCCTGGCCGGGGTTGGTGGCGGTGCATCGCGAAAGCGCGCCCGAGGTTTTTGAATTGGAGGCTCTGGTCGCGCGTCCCGCACGGCTGGGGGTTGCCGAGACGCCCCTGTTCGCGGCGCGTCCGGGGCTGTGGGATCGCGGGCCTGCGCTGCGCGTGCGGATGGTGTCGGGCAGGCTCGACAGCGTGACCCCGGCGGCAGTGCTGGAGGGCGCGAACATGGCCGCCATCGGCGAGGGCGCGGACTGGGAGCTGTTTCAGTTCGCCGAGGCCGAGCTGGTGGAAGACGGGGTCTATGAGCTGCGCCAGCGGCTGCGCGGGCAGCGCGGTACGGACGGGGTGATGCCGCAAGCCTGGGCATCGGGGGCGATGGTGGTGATGCTTGATGCGCGCGTGGAGCCGCTGGAATTGCAGCTGGAAGGGCTGGGGCTGGCGCGGACTTACCGGATCGGCCCGGCCAGCCGTCCGCTGAGTGACCCGAGCCAGCGCGATGCGACAGCGCTGTTTCGCGGCGTGGGACTGCGGCCCTACCGGCCTGCGCATCTGCGGGCTGCGTGGGGCGCGGGCGGCGATCTGGCGTTGCACTGGATCCGGCGGTCGCGCCTTGGGGGGGACGGCTGGGGCAGCGGGGAGATTGTACTGGGTGAGACCTTCGAGCGTTATCTGTTGCGGGTGCGCAGCGGTTCCGCGGTCTTGCGGGTGCTGCAACGCAACGGCCCGGGCTGGATTTATTCCGCGCAGATGCAGGCGGAGCGGGTGTCCCCGGAATCGAGTGGGTCATGGAGG
>SLQN01000445.1 GCA_007131465.1 Paracoccaceae bacterium | reverse complement strand
TGCAGGGCATGAAGAACGCCCCGCATCTGGATTTCGCGGGCGCGGTGCGCGCCGCAACCGGGATGCCCACCTTCCATGCCGCGAAAATCCCCGATGTGGCGACCGCGCGCCATGCCGTACAGGCGGGCTTGCTGGACATGGTCGGCATGACCCGCGCGCATATGGCCGACCCGCATATCGTACGCAAGATCATCGCCGGGCGCGAAGACGATATCCGCCCCTGTGTCGGCGCGACCTATTGTCTGGACCGCATCTATGCGGCAGGCGAGGCGCTGTGCATCCACAACGCCGCCACGGGCCGCGAAGAAACCATGCCGCACGAGATTACGCCAGCGGACTCGCGCCGCAAGGTGGTGATCATCGGCGCAGGCCCGGCGGGGCTGGAAGCCGCGCGCGTTGCCGCCGAGCGCGGCCATGACGTGACCGTGTTCGAGGCCCAGCCCGACCCCGGCGGCCAGATCCGCCTGACCGCCCGCAACCCCCGGCGGCGCGAGATGATCAGCATCATCGACTGGCGCATGGCCCAATGCGCCGCGCGCGACGTGGCCTTCCATTTCAACACCTGGGCCGAGGCGGCGGATGTCACGGCGCTGGGGCCGGATGTCGTGATCGTCGCCACGGGTGGTATGCCCAATACGCAATTGTTCGAGAACCGCGCGGAACAACCGCTTGTCGTCAGCGCCTGGGATATCATCTCGGGCGATGTGAAGCCGGGGCAGGATGTGCTGATCTATGACGAAAGCGGCGATCACCCCGGCCTGATGGCCGCCGAGATTGCCGCGAACACTGGCGCGAAGGTCGAGGTGATGACCCCCGACCGGGTATTCGCGCCCGATATCATGGCGATGAACCTTGTCCCCTATATGCGCGCGCTGCAGGACAAGGATGTGACCTTTACCGTCACGCGGCGGCTGAAGGATGTGATGCGCGACGGCAACCGCCTGCGCGCCACCATCGGCACTGATTACAGCAGCCACAGCCACAGCCAGACCCATGACCAGATCGTGGTGAATTACGGCACTCTGCCGCTGGATGATCTGTATTTCGACCTGCGCCCCCTCTCGCGCAATCTGGGCGAGGTCGATCACGACGCGCTGATCGCGGGCCAGCCGCAGAGCGTCTGCCGCAACCCGGACGCAGGGTTCCAGCTTTTCCGCATCGGCGACGCTGTCAGCGCGCGCAACACCCATGCCGCGATCTATGACGCGCTGCGGCTGATGAAAGATATCTGACGCGGCGCGCTCAGCCGTCGCGCGCGGCATCCATCACGCGGCGCAACTCGCGCAGCAGCGGCAACAGGTGCTCCAGCGTCTGCGGCGCAGCACCCGCTAGGGCACGGTCGATATCGGGGGCCAGCGCCGTGATCATGCGCGCGCGCAGCGCCATGCCGTCCGGGGTGATCCGCACGATCTTGGAACGTCCGTCAGCGGGGTTGCGCAGCATCTCGATCAGCCCCTCACGCTCCAGCACCGCCAGCGAATGCGTCATCGAGGTCTTGGGAACCTGAAACGCCCGCGCGATCTGCAAGGGCGTGCGCCCCTCGGGCCGTTTCGCCAGATGGTTCAGCACCCCGAACTGCGCCGTGACCATGCCGCGCGGCAGGCGCGCTTCCAGAAGCGTCGCACTCAGTTGCGCGAGAATGTTGATCTCGGTGAAGACCGCGAAAGCCTGCGCCAGATCGACTGGCGCAGGGGTCGGGGTGTCATCCGTGTGCATCGCGCGGGTCCTCCGGGGGTGCTGCCTTGGGGGCAGCTTACCCCGCGCGCAGCTTGGCCTCCAGCGGCCAGCGCGGCGATTGTGCGACTTTCGGCCCAAAGCCCAGCCGCGCCAGCATCTGCACGGTTTCGCCCGGCCCGCCAAGAAGCCCTTGGGCATGGGCGTAATGCTCCGCCATTTCGGGGTATTCCTGCAGCGCCTGACTGACCGGATGCAGCGCCAGCCCGCGCAGCGTGGTCGCAAGGTTCAGCCGCATGTAGTCCCGCCCCGCGCCGATCTGATCTTCCCGGCTATTGCCTTGCGTCGAGATGACGGCATAGGCCTGCGTCGCATGCAGCATCGTGCGGTAGATCTCAAGGCTCTGCCGGAACCCGGTGCTGTCCATGTCGCGCAGCCCCTCGCGGGTCAGCAGGCCTGCCAGCATCAGCCCCTCCAGCAGCGGCCCGCCAAGGTCGATCCCGTAGGGCTTCGCCTCGATCTCGCGCCGACCCAGGCGCATCACATCGACGCTTTCGCCCAGCGTGTGGGGCGTCGTTACCTCAACCACATGCGCGGCCCATGTCAGTTCGCGCAGTTGCGCCACGCGGCCGGGGTCGGTGATGATCTGCGCCAGCGGCTCCAACGCTTGCACGTCACGCGCCGCCACGGGCTGATCGGTGAACGGCTCCTTGCACGACCGCCGGTCAAGAATCGCCGCGCCCAGCGGATCGGGCGGCACATCACCTGCGCGGAAGGTCACATCGGCCACCGGGGTCGCCGGGGCGTCGCCTTCGGGGAATAGCGCAATCTCCACCGCCTGCCCATCCGCCGAGGCCGCGATGGCCAGAAGCTCCAGAAAACAGCCCATGCCAATGGTCAGTTGCCGGTCATGGGGGTCCGTTTGCGGCAGGGTCAGCGCCGGGTTACGGAATATCCGCACCCGGTCCGCGCCGATCAGTTCGGCCTCCCAGGGTTGCAGGTTATGGGGGTTGGGCGCGAGGATGGCAAAACTCAGCGCATTCAGGCGCGGATCGGCATAGCCACCGGCCGCGGCCCAGGGGGCAAGCGCCCTGTGCGGGGTGCGTGTCAGGGCAAAGCCCGCACCAGCCGAGCCTGCGGCAAGAACAACACCACCACCGACAAGGGCCAGCATCTTTCTGCGGGAAAGGGACATGGGGCGAAGTCCGTA
>SLQN01000248.1 GCA_007131465.1 Paracoccaceae bacterium | reverse complement strand
TCAAGTGGCGCGGTTGACGGGGCTCGAACCCGCGACCCCCGGCGTGACAGGCCGGTACTCTAACCAACTGAGCTACAACCGCGCGATGTGGGCCGGAATAGGGGTTCTGAAACAGGGCGTCAAGCCCAAACCGCGCAGCAAAGCGCCCTGCCCGCTGGAAATTCAGCCCGCACTGTCGCGGCGTCTGCGCCGCAGCGCCAGCCAGCCCAGCGTGGCCAGATACGCCAGGTCCGCCACCACCAGCGTCGCCCATGTCCGCAAAAGCAAGAGCCCCACAAAGACGCTCATCCCGATCAGCACCCAGATGGCATTGTCGCGCGCGATCCGCACGGCCTTGATCGACGGTGTCGGCAGGCGCGACACCATCAACAGCCCGACCCCCGCCAGATACAGCGCCACCAGAAGCGGCGCGCGCGTCGGGTCAACCAGCCCCGACAGCCCCAGAAAGACCGGCAGCAGCCCCAGCATCGCGCCCGCAGGCGCAGGCACACCCACGAAATGGCGTGTGGCGGTGCCCTCGGGCGTCACCCGCGATATGTTGAACCGCGCCAGCCGCAGACAGGTGCACACGGCAAAGACCAGCACGAAAATCCAGCCCGCCCCGGCCATCGGCCCGGCCAGCGCATAGCCAAAGACCAGCACCCCGGGCGCGACCCCGAAGCTCACGAAATCGGCGAAACTGTCCAGCTCGGCCCCAAAGGATGTGGCCGCATCCAGCTTGCGCGCCAGCATCCCGTCAAACCCGTCCATCACGGCGGCAAAGATGATCAGCGCCGCCGCGAGTTCATAGCGTTCGTCAAAGGTAAAGCGAATCGCCGTCAGCCCCGCGCACATGCCCAGAATCGTCACCAGATTGGGCACTAGCTGCAACAGGGATAACCGTTCGCGCGGCATCGCTCAGCGCACCTCGGCCATGCGGCGCGGCTCGGCGCTTTTCAGGTCCGCAATCACGGTTTCCGCCGAAATCATGGTCTGGCCCAGCGCCACCAGCGGTGCAACCCCCTCGGGCAGATACACATCCACGCGCGAGCCAAAGCGAATCATCCCGAAGCGTTCCCCCGTCGCCAGCGTCTGCCCCTCGGCCACCTCGCACAGGATACGCCGCGCCACCAGTCCGGCAATCTGCACAACCGCAATGCTGCGCCCGTCCGCCATCTCGATCACCATCGAATTGCGCTCATTGTCGCTGCTGGCCTTGTCGAGCGAGGCATTGAGGAACTTGCCGGGCCGATAGCTGATCTTCGCCACCCGCCCCGCAATCGGCGCGCGGTTCACATGGCAGTTGAACACATTCATGAACACCGACACCCGCGTCAGGGGCGCGTCACCCATCTCCAGCTCCGCAGGCGGCACAGCAGGCTCGATCAGCGAAATCACCCCGTCGGCGGGGCTGACCAGCAGCCCCTCGCGCACCGGGGTCTGCCGCTCGGGGTCGCGAAAGAAATAATAGCACCAGACCGTCAGCCCCAGCCCGATCCAGCCCAGCGGCTGCCAGAGCAGAAACAAAAGCACACTGACCCCGGCAAAGATCGCGATAAACTTGTAGCCCTCCTTGTGGATCGGCTTCACCACAGTCGAAAGCATATCCTGCGCCATTCTGGCCCCCTATATCGGTTCAATATCGCCCATCGCGCGCGCCGCGTGAAACTCCGCCGAGAAGCCCGCCAGCCGCCCGCCCGCTATCGCGTCGCGCAGCCCCTGCATCAGGCGCTGGTAATAGCGCAGATTGTGCCATGTCAGCAACATCGACCCGATGATCTCGTCACTGCGGATCACATGATGCAGATAGGCGCGGCTGTAGCCCGTGCAGGCGGGACAGTCGCACTCCGCCTCCAGCGGGCGCGGATCATCGCGGTGGCGCGCATTGCGCAGGTTCACTGGGCCGCGCGCGGTCCAGCCCTGCCCGGTCCGCCCCGAGCGTGAGGGCAGCACGCAGTCGAACATATCCACACCGCGCTCCACTGCGCCCACGATGTCATCGGGTTTGCCAACCCCCATCAGATAGCGCGGCTTGTCCTCGGGCAGGTGTCCGGGCGCATAGTCCAGCACGCCGAACATGGCCTCCTGCCCTTCGCCCACGGCAAGCCCGCCGATGGCATAGCCGTCAAACCCGATGGCGCGCAGCGCCTCTGCCGATTGCGCGCGCAGATCAGGCTCCAGCCCGCCTTGCTGGATGCCGAACAGCGCATGGCCGGGCCTGTCGCCAAACGCATCGCGCGACCGCTGCGCCCAGCGCATCGACAACTGCATCGAGGCTTCAATCGCCGCCCGGTCCGCAGGCAGCGCGGGACATTCGTCAAAGGCCATCACGATATCCGACCCCAGCAGCCGCTGAATTTCCATCGACCGTTCGGGGCTCAGCATATGCTTGGACCCGTCAATGTGGCTCGCAAACCGCACGCCCTCCTCGGTCAGCTTGCGCAAGGACGCCAGCGACATCACCTGAAACCCCCCCGAATCCGTCAGGATCGGGCGGTCCCAGTTCATGAAGCGATGCAGGCCGCCCAGGGCCGCAATCCGCTCGGCGGTGGGGCGCAGCATCAGGTGATAGGTATTGCCCAGCAGAATATCCGCGCCCGTGTCGCGCACCGATCCCGGCAGCATTGCCTTCACGGTCGCTGCCGTGCCAACGGGCATGAAGGCCGGCGTGTGGATAGCGCCGCGCGGCGTGTGGATCACCCCCGCGCGCGCCCGTCCGTCCCGCGCCCCGATGTCAAACCGAAATCCCATGCCCTCAAGCCTTTCCTGCCTGCCCCCCGCCCTGTGGCGCAAAACCAGCCGCTTGCCAAGTCAACAGGCCGCGCTTTTGCGGCGCGGGTACAAGCGTCGACGGTCCCGCGCCGCAAAAGCGCCTCAGCGCGCCCGCTTCAGATAGACATAATACGCCC
>SLQN01000429.1 GCA_007131465.1 Paracoccaceae bacterium | reverse complement strand
GTGAGGACCGAGAGGCCCGCTACCGGGACCTGGTCCTGGAGACCCGGCTTGGTCAGGAGGCACTGGATCGTCGCCTCATGGCCCTGTTCAGAGACGCGCGCACCGCTGAAGAAGAGCAGGGGGTCAATATCCTCTACCTCGCTCTTGGGTTCCTGCGCTGGTATGAGAGTGACAGCTCTCAGGTGCTTCGGGAGAGTCCGCTCATCCTGCTGCCCGTGGAACTGGTCCGAGATGACCGTCGCGCCACGTTCGATCTGCGCGTGCGCGACACAGAGGTCGTCACGAACATGCCCTTGCAGGAGCGCCTCAGGGGTGATTTTGGGCTTGAGTTGCCCGAAATCGACGAGGAGGACGGGTTTGACCCGACCGCGTATTTCGACGAACTGGAGGGGCGGATCGCGTCCAGGGCCCGCTGGTCGATCGACCGGGACGGAATGCAGCTCGGCTTCTTCTCCTTTGCCAAGCTGCTAATGATGCGCGACCTAGAGCCGGAACACTGGCCCGAGGACGCGTTTGAGGAGCACCCGGTGCTGGCCGGCCTTCTTGACGGGGGGTTTGAGCGCTGCTCCCCCCTCTTCGGGCCCCAGGAGCCGCTTGACCCGCGCCTGACTCCAGGGGACCTGCTGCATGTGGTCCCGGCAGACGCGTCCCAGACCCGGGTGATCGAGGAGGTGCGCGCAGGCCGTAACCTGGTCGTTCAGGGCCCGCCCGGGACGGGCAAGTCCCAGACGATCGCTAACATTATCGCAGGGGCGGCCCATGACGGGAAAAGGGTCCTGTTCGTGGCCGAGAAGATGGCGGCGCTGTCGGTCGTGCATGACCGGCTCCAGCGGGTCGGTTTGGGGGACCTGTGTATCGAGATCCATTCCCGGGCCGCCAACAAGAAGGCGTTTCTCGAGGAGTTGGCGCGCACGCTCAATGCGGGCCGGGCGGCCCCGGACATGCCTCCTCCGCCCGATGCGCTTCAAGAGGCGCGCGACCGGCTGAATGGGGTGGCGCGCCTCCTGCATGACCCGGTCCCGGGGTCGGATTTTACCCCGTTTCGTGCGATGGCGGAGATCGCGCGCCTGGTGGGGCGTGACGTGCCCCCGCCGCGTCTACCCCGTGACGGGCTCTCGCAGTTGGACGAGGCGGCCCGCCGGGCGCTTGCCAGCCGCGTTGAAGCCTATGTGGAGCAGCTGACCCGGACCGGACCACGCGCGGAACACCCGTTCTTCGGGGTAGAGGCTACAGGCCTTCAGCCCACGGACTTGCAACGGCTGGCGCCTGAGCTGGCGGTGGCGTTCGAGGCAATCGCCAAGCTTCAGGAGACGGTGTCCCAGATTGCGGAGGAGGTGTGCCTGCCCGTCCCGTTGACTCTGCCGGAGGCGAGGCACCTGCATGAGCTGCTGATGGCGGCCGCAGACCGACCCGAGGGGGACCGGGGGGCGGAGGGGACCCTGCTGCCACATCTGGACACTCCGCGACTTTCTGAGGCGCTGGGGGCCGGGACGGACTGGGCGGAGGCGCGCAAGCGGGCCGGCGCCCGGTTTCAGGAGGCCGCGTTTGATCTGGCTCCTGACCTTCTGCGCGCCCGCCTCGCCCCTGGGGTCGGCTCCTTTTGGTCCCGCCTTTTCGGACCTTACCGCGGGGCGAGCCGAGAGCTCGCTGCGCTTCTGACCGGACCTTTGCCGAACGGGCCGGGTGACCGTCTTGCTCTGGTCGACGAGCTGGTACGCCTGCGTGCCCTTCGCAGGACCCTGTCCGATGAGGAGGCATGGCTGCAGAGCCTGCTTGGTCCGCAGTGGCGCGGCGAACGGACCCCGTTCGCCGAACTGCACGCGCAGGCGAGCTGGCTTCGGTCGCTCACCACCTTCTCCCCGATCGGGGATACCGACGTCCTTGCGCGGATCTGTGCTGCTGCAACCCGCGCGGCTGAGCTCGGTCACGCCCTACAGCGGGCTGACGGGGCGCTGGAGACGGTTACCAACCGGCTGAGGATCGCCTGGCCCGAGGGGGAGAAGATCTCGCTTGAGATTCTGTCAGCCCGGCTCGAACGAATGCAGGCCCGGATCGACCTTTATGGGGAGTGGGCACGCCTTTCAGCCTTGGCCTCTGGTCTCATCGGGGACGGGCTCACCCCGTTGTTGTCCACACTGGATGAAGGAACGCTGCGTCCGGAGGGAGCGGTGGACGAGGTCCTCTATGCAATCGCAGAGGCGCGCTGGGAGGCCGCGCGCGCGGCCCTGCCAGAGCTGGAGGGGCTGGCTCATCTGGATCGGCACGCGCTGGTTGCTGCGTTTCGGGACCTTGAGGGCGCGCGGATGGAGGAGACCCAACGCCTCGTGCGTGGCAAACACCTCGCGCAGCTGCCCACGGGGGCGTCCGGTCCGATGGGGTTCCTGCGTGGTGAGATGGCCAAGAAGCGCCGCCACCGGTCGATCCGTCAGATCATGAAGGCGGCCGGGCCGATGGTGCAGCGGATCAAACCGGTATTCCTGATGAGCCCGATCTCGATCGCGCAATACCTCCCCCCCGGCACGGCGGAGTTCGACCTTCTGGTGATCGACGAGGCAAGCCAGGTCCGCCCGGAGGACGCGCTCGGCGCGATCGCCCGCTGCCGCCAGATCGTGGTCGTGGGGGACCAGAAGCAGCTCCCGCCCACCAGTTTCTTTGACAGGCTCGCCGGGTCAGAGGAGACTGATGAGGATGAGGAAGACGGGATCCGGACCGCGGGCGCCACCGAGATGGAGAGCGTGCTGACGCTCTGCGAGGCGCGCGGTCTCAACCCGGCCATGCTGGAGTGGCATTACCGGTCGCGTGACCCATCCCTGATCACGGTCAGTAACGCGGAGTTCTATGAGCACCGATTGATCCTCCCCCCTTCCCCGATGCAGAACGATCCGGAGTATGGGCTGG
>SLQN01000393.1 GCA_007131465.1 Paracoccaceae bacterium | reverse complement strand
TTCGAGCTTTCGGTCGAGCGCGCGGCGCGTCAGCACGAACAGGCTGTGGTCGCCGAGAAGGAGGCCTTCATCGCAGAGCTGGAGGCGCTGATCGAGAAGCTGGAAGGTCAGGTTCAGGAGTGCCGGCGCACCAAGTTCGGGCCGAAATCCGAGAAGCTGGACCCCGCCCAGCTGGAACTGGCGCTGGAAGACCTGGAAACTGCCATCGCAGAGGCGAGCAGAGCCCATAGGAGCATCGGCACGGTTTCGGCGCAGGGCAGCACGGGCTGGGTCTTGATCCGGCGGCGGAACTCCTCATTCAGGCGCTCTGTGGCATTTGTCGTCCGCGCCGCTTTCCATTGCGACGGATCGAGGCGCGTGAAGGTGAACAGCCGGTCTCCGGCCTCTTCAAGGCTATCGGCGACAGCGCGGCACTTCAGCCGCCATTTGCGAAGAAAAGCCTTGCGGCGCTTTTCGACTTCTGCCGCTGTCTCGGCATAGATCATGTCGCGGTAGTCGTTGCCCAGCTCCTCATGCATGTGCTTCGGCGCTTGGGCCAGCAGGTTGCGGTGCTTGTGAACGGGTGCAGCGCTGGATCGGCAGGTCGTCGCCCCAGAGCGCCACCAGCGCAGCCTCCAAGCCCGGGGCACCATCGACGAGCACGAACTCGGGCCGCTTCAGGCTGTGGGCGTCGAGATCGTCGAGGAACTGAGGCCACGCTGCCGTGCTCTCGCCGCCCATCTTCATGATCGAAAGCAGGACCTTTTGCCCATCGCGGCGCACGCCGATGGCCGCGAGCACCGAGATGTTCGTGACTGTCTTGTCGATCCGCGTCTTGATCACGGTGCCGTCGAGAATGAGTCGGATGATATCCTCTTCAGCCAGGCTGCGGGCGCACCAGGCGTCCCAGTCCCCCTTCACCTTGCGCTAGGCGCGGCTGACCACGTTCTTGCTCACAGCGCCCTTGAACAGGGCAAACAGCGCGCGCTTCACACGCCGCGTATTGGTGCCCGAGAGATAGATCGACGCAATCAGCGCTTCGGCCGTCCTACTCAGGCGCTGATAGCGCGGCAATGCCTTCGAGCGCGATTCGCTGACCTTGCCGGCTTCGTCTGCGATCCGGGCACGCGGCACGCTGATCGTTTCCGTGCCGAATGAACCGGTGATCGGGCGTTCCCGGCTGCCGTGGCGATAGCCCTTTACCGTCCCAGTCTCCCGGCCATACAGCAAGCGGCAAAGAAAGCCGTTCAACTCTTCGTTGAAAACCGCCTCGATCGTGCTGCGGATGTTCGCGCGCAGCCGATCCTCGATCGGGTCAAAGCCCTCGTCACGTGCAAGTAGCGAAAGCAAGCTGGTCCCTGTAGTCTGGGTCATGGCGTGATCTCCTCGGCGGTGTCAGCCGCCAATTGCGTGGGGTTCAGCTCACCCGGAGATTACGCCAGCCTCGAATTCCCACCAGACTCGCGAAAGGACCGATCAAGTCTCAACAGAACAGGGAACAGCATCGGGCCGACAACAACACGGTCCTGTTCAATCAGTCTGCAGCTTCTCTCAGGCCGAATCCGAAAGGTGATACAACATGATGTAGCGTAGGGTTGGGTTGTCGCTCAGGCCAGCAAGCAATATTGATGGAGACAGGCGAGAGTTTCGCCGCGTTGATGGCACAGAGGCCTGCGGTACGGCCATGGATCCACCTCGTATCCTGTGCTTGGCTCTGGTAGCTGGGCCTGATCAATACCTGATCCGGAGCCAGCATGCGCGCTCTCACTGCCCTGAATGCACGCGAAACACCACTTGCGGTGGCCACGATCTGCGCGGGCGTCGCTTTTCTCGTGGCGAACGATGCTGTCGCCAAGCTGCTGACGGATCGCTATGCTCCCATCCAGATCGTGTTCATGCGCAACCTTCTCGCGGTGCCGATCATCACTGCCGTGATTCTCGTGGCCTTGGGTCCGGCAAGTCTGCGCACATGGCACTTCTCGTTGCATGCGTTGCGCGGGGCTCTGATGGTGACCGGGGCGTGGCTGTATTTCACTGCTCTGATCTATCTGCCGCTGGCCGAGGCCACGGCGCTGGTTTTCTCGGCACCGATCTTCATCACGGCTCTGTCCGTGCCGCTATTGGGCGAGCATGTGGGGTGGCGACGCTGGAGTGCGGTTCTGCTGGGCTTCGTCGGAGTTATAGTAATCGTCCGGCCCGGCAGTGCCACCTTTCAGCTGGCGGCCCTGCTGCCAGTCGGAACTGCGCTGTGCTATGCGATCTTCATGATCAGCGCGCGCTGGATCGACCGCAGCGAAAGGTTCTGGACCATGATGCTATTTGCGATGCTGTTCCCGATGATCTACGCCGCGCCCTTCGCCATGGCCCACTGGACCCCTGTGCAAGCGGGCGACATCGCGCTCTTTGTCGCGATCGCCGTCTTCGGCAGCCTTGGGCTTGCGCTGATCGGTCAGGCATTCCGCATGGCGCCCGCTGCAATTGTTGCGCCCTTCGATTATACGGCACTGATCTGGGCCACAGGGCTGGGCTGGCTTATCTGGGGCGATGTGCCGATGACCTGGACCATTCTGGGTGCGGCCATCATCGTCACCAGCGGGATAATCATTATCCTGCGAGAGGCAGGAAAAGATCGCTAGAGTAACCGACGCGAGGCCGTCACATGCAAAAGGATCAGACCGCAGCATAACCGTGCACCTGCGCCGCGGCTAAGTCGAGTCTCGCGAGCATCTGGTGCCGATCCCCTTCAGCGCCCTAACTGTTCCATCCCGGATGATCACATAGACCCTCGTCGGACGGCGCTGTTCATGGCAAGATCGATCCTGCGCGAGGTTCGAGACGGGGGCTGGCATGCTGATTTCGCTTCACAAGCAGGCGACGACGACGCCGAGGATCCGGGCGGCGATCCAGGCGAGCGACGAG
>SLQN01000143.1 GCA_007131465.1 Paracoccaceae bacterium | reverse complement strand
TCCGGTACAGCCTGCCAACCCCTATGGCCGCACCAAGGCCTTCATCGAAGGCATATTGCGCGACTGGACCGCATCCTGGCCCGAGGCCAGCGCCACAGTCCTGCGCTATTTCAATCCGGTTGGCGCGGACGCCTCGGGGCGCATTGGCGAGGACCCGCATGGCATTCCAAACAACCTCATGCCCTTTATCGCGCAGGTGGCGGTCGGGCGGCTGGCCCGGCTGGATGTCTTTGGCAATGACTATGACACGCGCGATGGCACGGGCGAGCGCGACTACATCCATGTCGAAGACCTTGCCCGCGCGCATCTGGCGGCCCTTGACCACACCACCCGCACCACGGGTTGGGACGCGCTCAATATCGGAACCGGGCGCGGGGCAACTGTTCTGGAAATGGTCAGGGCGTTCGAGAAGGCCGCAGGCCGCGCCATTCCCTACCGGATCGCGCCGCGCCGGGCCGGGGATGTGGCGTGCTGTGTCGCCAGCGTGAACAAGGCCGAACGCGTTCTGGGCTGGAGCGCACAATTGGATCTTGACGCAATGTGCCAGTCAACATGGCACTGGCAATCGCGAAACCCGGATGGCTATGCTGACACTGGCGCGTCAAAGCCTTGACCCCTTGCGCGGTCAGGTGCGGGCTTTTTCAAACGCGGCCCATGCATGCTCGAAAGCGGCAAAGTCGAAACCGGGCGCGCGGGCGGGGTCGAGGATCAGCGCCTCGGTCGCCAGCAGTTTCGAGACCGCCTGCGCCAGCAGTGGGATGACCTCGGGCGGGATGACCACGGCGCCGTGACGGTCGGCATGGACCAGATCGCCCTGCGCCACGTTCAGGCCGAAAACGGTCACCGGGTCGCCCAGCGAGCGGACATGCACAAACCCGTGGCTTGGCCCGATGCTGCCCGCGATGACCGGAAAGCCCGGCGGCAGATCGCCCAGATCGCGCATCACGCCATTGGTCAGCGCGCCCGACAGGCCAAACCCCTTGTGGATGGTGGTGTTCACCTCGCCCCAATACGCGCCGATGCAATCGGGGTAATCCAGATCCTCGATCACGGCCACGGCAGGCCGGGGCGCGTCATGCATGGCCTTGTAATAGGCCATCCGGCGCGCGCGGATCACGTCGGTGGGTTCGGTCGGGGGCGCAAGGGCGGCAATCTGGGCTGTCACCGCATAGCCCACCACCGCGCGGCCCGGGTCCGAGCACAGCATCGTGCCACGGGTAAAGCCGTCAAACCCGCGCCTGCCCTGCGCGACCTCGATCGCGTTGCAGACTGTGGGCGTATCGACCGATTGCAACAGGGCAAGGGTTTCAGGGGTCATGTGTCCAGCCACTCCTTCAAAGCGTCGGTTGTGGCCGCTGGCTGTTCCAGCGGCGGCAGATGGCCTGCGCCGGGCACGATGACAAGACGCGATTGTGGCATCAGGCGATGCATCAGGTCATGACGGTCACGCCGGCACAGCCGGTCATGCGCGCCCATCAGCACAAGCGCGGGGCCGGTAAATCGTGCCAGCGTTGCCGTCCGGTCCGCGCGGCCCTTCAGGGCCAGCGACTGGCGGCGGAAGACATCCGGCCCCAGCGCGCGGGCCATATCCATGCACAGATCAAGCGTTGCCGTGTCCGACGGGTCGGCCAGATAGTTGGGTTTCATCTCGTCGCGCATCACACCCATCAGATCGCCAGACAGTGCGCGTGCGATCTGCGGCGCGCGGCGGGCCTGCACGTCCGGGGCCTCGGCCAGCGGGTTGGTGTCCAAGAGGGCCAGCCGGTCGACCCGCTCGGGGGCCTGTTCCAAAATCTCCATCGCCACGATCCCACCCAGCGACAGCCCCGCCAGCGCAAAGCGCTTCGGGGCATCCGCGAGGATCGCGGCGGCCATTTCGGCAATGGTGTCACCGGTCACCGGCACCGCGGGAGAGATGGCGCGCGGGCCAAGCGCGGCGGGCACATCCCCCCACATCCGCGCGTCACACATCATGCCGGGGATCAGGACAAGCGGTGTCATGCCACGCGCCGCGCCCCTTCCGATAAGGTGGCCAACTTCGCCCAGGCAATTTCCGGGTCCACCGCGCCAAAGCCCGCAAATGTGCCAAAGCCGCAATCGCTGCCTGCGATCACGCGGTCCGTGCCCACGATATCGGTGAAGCGTTCCAGACGCTGCGCCACCAGATCGGGGTGTTCGATGAAATTGCTGGTCGTGTCCACGGCCCCGGGGACCAACACCTTGTCGGACGGGATATCATGCGCGCGGTCGCGAAACACCGTCCATTCATGCCCATGCCGGGGATTGGCGGTTTCAAACAGCACATAGCGCGCAGGCACGCGCATCAGCAGGGGAAAGACGGTCTCCATCCCGATATCGCAGCAATGCGGCCCCTCGTAATTGCCCCAGCAGATATGCAGGCGCACCCTGTCCTGCGGCAGCCCGTCCAGCGCGCGTTCAAGTGCCGCGACATGGGTCTGCGCCACAGCCAGGAATTCGGCGTCCGACAGGTCGGTGAACAGCATGTGCCGCGACAGGGCCAGATCGGGGCAGTCCAGTTGCAGGTCCAGCCCGGCGTCCAGAATGGTGCGGTATTCCGCGCGCATCGCATCGGCGAGTGCGTCCAGATAGGCCTGCCGGTCGGGGTAATACGCGTTTTGCAGGAATAGCGAGATCACACCGGGCGACGCGGCATTCATGAACCCGCGCGCCACCCCCTGCGCCGCCATCGCGGCCTTCAGATTGGCGATGTCCTTTTGCAAGTCGCCCTGCCCCCGGCTTTCCACTGGCCCGGTGCATTGCGGACGGGCATAGCTGGGCGTGCCGCCGGATTTCGCCAGTCGGTCCAGGAAGGTCGGAAACATCTTCAGGTCCGCAGGCGCATTGCGCGGGCTGTCCCCGGAAAAGCCGGTATAGCGGTCC
>SLQN01000075.1 GCA_007131465.1 Paracoccaceae bacterium | reverse complement strand
GGATTGATGCCGAGCGCGCCGAGGCGGAGCGGATCGAGGCTGAGCGCGCCGAAGCGGAGCGGGTTGAAGCCGAGCGCGCCGAGGCGGAGCGGGTTGAAGCCGAGCGCGCCGAGGCGGAGCGGATTGAGGCTGAACAAGCGGACAGTGCGGAGGTCGAAGAAGACTCGGCTCTGAATGCTCATTTCGACCGCAACGCAGACGAGGATGATTTCGACGACACTTTCGAAGATGATTCGGACTTCGAGGCGGGTCTCGAACGCGAGCTCGCAGATGCCGGTCCCGTGCTATCCGCCAATAAGGACGAAGTCTGGCCCCCGCAAATGGCCGCGCCTGTTGCCGATGTCAGTGTTTCCGACACAGAGGCCTATGATGATGATGCCGAATTCGAGGCCGCTCTTGCCGGAATGGTTCAGCCTTTCACCGCGCAGGCCGCCGAAGCTGCCTCGGAACCGGAGACCACTGCCGATGAAAATCGCCTGCGCAGCCGGATTCGCGACATCATTGGCGAAACCGGCCTCGACCAAGGCGACGAATCGGCATTGATTTCCGAACTCGCCGAAATCGAACGGCAAGTGGCCGCGCGCCGCTCGCCCAAGGATCGCGCGCAATTCGATGCGCTGATCGATGAGACCGATGAAACCGCATTGCGCCTGCTGGAAACCGCCAGGACCGAACTCGACCAGAGCGAATCGCAGCGCCGCCGCGAGACATTCGAGCATATGCGCGTGGCGGTCGATGCCACCCGCGCGGAGGAAGATGCCGTTGGCCCCCGCAGGCCTGATATCCTTCAGGATCGAGAGATCGAACGCTACCGCGAAGCGCTGGAGGATGCTGAACCCCTGCAATCCAGAATGGCCCAGCGTGCAAACCCTCCGGAAACGGAACCTGCCCCGATGCCCGCACCAGCAGCAGAAACAGCCGCGCCTGTGCGCTCTGCAACGGCCCGTCCGGAACTGGTGTCGGATCGTCCGGCAACGCCCGCAGCGGTACCACAGGAGCAAGCCGCGCCCGAAGCGGTCTCACCTGAGCCGTCGCGCCCAATGCCGCGACGCCCCGCGCGCATCGAACGGCCCAGTCGCGCACGACCTGAAACGCAGCGCACACCCCTTGTTCTGGTGTCGGAGCAGCGCGTGGATTCGGCCCCGCCTGCTGCGCCAGTAAGGCCGCGTCGTGTGGCCGTCGGCGGCGGCCCTGGTGTGATCGTGGAGAAGGCGCGGAACTCTTCGGCCCTGTCCAAAGAGGATCGCCAGGCTTTCAAGGGCTTTGCCGAGACAGTGGATGCGTGGCTTCTGGATGAACAGATCGAAGCTGCCGCAGCCTACACCACCCATATCAAGGCACAGGAAGAATTCACGCGGGTCGAATTGATGAGCTATGTGCTGGCCTATAACGAGGGCAAGAACGTCACCCGCGACGACATGCTGCGCGGCTTTGGAACATTGTTGCGCGAAGGGCGATTGCAGCGCAGCGAAAACGGGGCGTTCCGGCTGTCTTCGGCGTCGGAATTTGACGAACCGGCACGGAAATACGCGGCAAGCTGAAGCGATCTCACCGTACAGACAGGAAAAGGGGCCGCAACCGGCCCCTTTTTCATATATTTCGGTGCTGGAGACCGCGGCAACGCCCCGCCCTGTCCTCAGGTCAGGCTGCGCTCGATTTCCTCGCGCTCGAAGATCTCGATGACATCCTTGGGCCGGATATCGTCGTAATTCTCGAACGCCATGCCGCATTCCTGCCCGGACTGCACTTCCTTGACTTCGTCCTTGAAGCGCTTGAGCGTCTTCAGCGTGCCTTCGTGGATAACCACGTTGTCGCGCAGCAGGCGCACCCCGGAGGATCGGCGCGCGATCCCTTCGGTGACCAGACAGCCCGCAACCTTGCCCACATTCGAGACCTTGAAGACTTCGCGAATTTCGGCATAGCCGATGAAGGTTTCGCGCACTTCCGCCGAAAGCAGGCCAGAAGCTGCCGCCTTGATGTCATCGACCAGGTCATAGATGATCGAGTAGTAGCGCAGCTCGACCCCTTTCTGGTTCGCGGAATTGCGGGCGGAGGCGTTGGCGCGGACATTGAAGCCGATGATCGGCGCGCCTGAAGCCTCGGCCAGCCCCACATCGGTATCGGTAATCGCCCCGACCCCGTAATGCAGAACGCGCACGCGCACCTCGTCATTGCCGATCTTCTCCAGCGCTTGCACGATTGCTTCGGCAGACCCTTGAACATCGGCTTTCACCAGCACCGGCAGTTCCGCCATATCCTGATCGGCCTTGGCCTTGGCCATAAGCTGTTCCAGCGTAGTCGCGGCCCCGGCAGCGGCGCGCTTGTCCTTGGCTGCAGCCTCGCGGTATTCCGCGATCTCGCGGGCCTGCGCTTCGGTATCAACGACGTTGAGCACGTCACCGGCCTCAGGCGTGCCGTTCAGGCCCAGCACTTCGACCGGCACGGATGGCCCGGCTTCCTTGATACGTTCGCCCTTGTCATTGACCAGCGCGCGCACCTTGCCCCACTGTTCGCCCACGACGAAGATATCGCCCTGCCGCAATGTGCCGTTCTGGACCAGAACCGTGGCCACAGGGCCGCGTCCGACATCCAGTTGCGCTTCGATCACCGCACCCATCGCGGCGCGGTCGGGGTTGGCCTTCAGTTCCAGAATCTCGGCCTGCAGCGCGATGGCTTCCAGCAAGGTGTCAAGCCCCTTGCCGGTAATGGCAGAGACTTCGACATCCTGCACTTCGCCCGACATGGCCTCGACCACGACTTCGTGCTGCAACAGCTCCGTGCGCACCTTGTTGGGATCGGCGGCGGGCTTGTCGCATTTGTTGATCGCCACGATCATCGGCACCTTCGCGGCCTTGGCGTGGTTGATCGCCTCGATGGTCTGCGGCATCACCGAATCATCGGC
>SLQN01000061.1 GCA_007131465.1 Paracoccaceae bacterium | reverse complement strand
GATACAGAGCGGCGCAAGTCCCTCTACGACATACGGAAGTCACCTTGATGCTCTACACCGGTGCGGCGCGTGTGGACGGGGTTGTCGGCATGTTCTGCGTATGGTTTGCGCAAGGCCTGTGCGCGCAGTTTGGCCGAGGCCGGCGCTACTGCGTACGTAATAATGGCAGTGACAGGCCACAAAACACTTGCCGAGGTCCAGCGATATACCGAATCTGCAATGCGCGAAGGGCTGGCCAATCAGGCCATGCGCAGGCTGTTGTCCCGGCCAAATCGGGAACAAACCGTGGTGAACCTTCCTTCAAGCTTCGCCACAAAATCAAGTAACCCAATGATATGAAAGGAAAGTATCATTGGGTTTGGTAGGCCCGGAGGGACTCGAACCCCCAACCAAAGCGTTATGAGCGCTCTGCTCTAACCAATTGAGCTACAGGCCCGTCGCAGGTTGCCTAAGCAGTTTGCGATTGCAGGTCAAGCGGACTGTGCCTGTGCAGTTGCCCCGGCACAGGCAATCGGATATCGCGCGTACAGGCAGGCATCTTGTGCGGATGCGGCACGCTTGGGCGGCAAAGGGCAGAGAGCATGGATAAAGGCAGGAACGGGCTGAGCTACGCGCAGGCCGGGGTGGATATCGACGCAGGCAACGCGTTGGTCGAAGCGATCAAGCCCGGAGCCAAGGCAACGGCGCGTAGCGGCGTCTTGTCAGGGCTTGGCGGGTTCGGGGCGCTGTTCGACCTAAAGGCCGCAGGCTTTTCCGACCCGA
Organism: Paracoccaceae bacterium; assembly: GCA_007131465.1. Lineage (GTDB taxonomy): Bacteria > Pseudomonadota > Alphaproteobacteria > Rhodobacterales > Rhodobacteraceae > Roseinatronobacter. Next base: position 2,140 of record SLQN01000061.1, on the reverse strand, counting down.
TCCTTGTGGCGGCAACCGACGGGGTCGGCACGAAGCTGCGCATTGCCATCGACACCGGCCATCTGGATACGATCGGCATCGACCTTGTGGCGATGTGCGTCAATGATCTGGTCTGTCAGGGGGCGGAGCCGCTGTTCTTTTTGGACTATTTCGCCACTGGCAAGCTGGATGTCGCCGCCGCTACACGCATCATCAACGGCATCGCCGCCGGGTGCAGCGCGGCCGGTTGCGCGCTGATCGGGGGCGAGACGGCTGAAATGCCGGGCATGTATGACGCGAAGGACTTCGACCTTGCGGGCTTTGCCGTGGGCGCGATGGAGCGCGGCGCGGGCCTCCCTGCGGATGTGCAGCCGGGCGACGTGCTGCTGGGCCTTGCCTCGGACGGGGTGCATTCCAATGGTTACAGCCTTGTGCGCAGGATCGTCGCGCAGACAGGGCTGGGCTGGGACGCGCCCGCGCCCTTTGCCGCGCAAAGTCTTGGCACGGCGCTGTTGGCCCCAACGCGTCTTTACGTGATGCCGGCGTTGGCCGCGATCCGGGCAGGGGGCGTGCATGCGCTGGCTCATATTACGGGCGGCGGGCTGACCGAAAACCTGCCGCGCGTACTTCCTGAGGACATGGGGGCTGAGATCGACCTTGGCGCGTGGGACCTGCCGCCGGTGTTTCGCTGGCTGGCGGCTGAGGGCGATATTGCACAGGCTGAGATGTTGAAAACTTTCAACGCAGGCATCGGCATGGTGCTGGTGGTGGCTGCTGATCGCGCTGGAGCCTTGACTCTGGGTCTGCAGGACGCAGGTGAACGAGTGTATGCTCTTGGCCATGTGACCGAGGGTAACGGGGTCCGGTATTCTGGCACGCTGGCATGACAGGACGAGTTGCGATCCTGATCTCCGGGTCAGGGTCGAATATGGTGGCGTTGGCAAGATCCATGGTGGAGGAGCACCCCGGCCGCCCCTGCCTCGCGCTCTCGAACGTCCCGCAGGCGCGCGGGCTGGAGCGCGCGCGCGCGCTGGGTATCCCGACAGCGGTCGTCGATCATCGTGCCTTTCGGGGGGACCGCCCTGCGTTTGAGGCCGCAATGCTGGAAAAGCTGCACGCAGCCCGGCCCGACCTGGTGGCGCTGGCGGGGTTCATGCGGGTGCTGACCGCAGATTTCGTACGCCAGTTCGAAGGCCGGATTCTGAACATCCACCCCTCGCTTTTGCCGAAATACAAAGGGCTCGATACCCATGCTCGCGCGCTTGCCGCAGGTGATGCCGAGGCTGGCTGCACGGTCCATCAGGTGACCGCCGCGTTGGATGATGGCCCGATCCTTGGACAGGCGCGCGTGCCGGTCCTGCCCGGGGACACTCCCGAGACGCTCGCCGCGCGCATCCTGCCGCTGGAACACCAGCTTTATCCGCTGGTCCTGCGCCATGTGCTGGACGGCGGGACGGCACCTATAATGTTGCCCTGAACGCGCGTATCTCGCGCCGAATCCGGGCCAGTTCGGCCTGCGCCGCCAGAATCTGCAACCGCAGGATCGAGACTTCGGACTGGTTGGCCGCCCATTGACGCCGCGCCGCGTCATCATCCCCCAGCCCCGCGCTGGCCCTGCCAAGCGCGTTGATCTCCTGCTCAAGTGCGTTGATCCGCCGCTCCTGCTGCCACGCGCTGCGGCCCAGGTCGTGCCCGCGCAGGAACGTGTCCTCGCTGGCGGCGGGACAGACCCCGCGATAGGGCCGCCCGGCCTCGCCCTCCCGCAGGCCGACGCGCGCGGTGCAATAGTGCCGCAGCCCGGCCTCATACCCCTGTGCCCAGGAGGTCCGGTCGGGGGTCACATCGACCCGCGCGCAGGCCTGCACATGGCGGTCGAACTGCACATCCCCTACGCGCCCCGCAGCCCCGTCGCGCGCGCCGATGCCGGCCCAGTCCCCCGCCACACAGTCCTCGCGCGAGACCGAGGCGCAGCCCACGACCAGAAGCACCCCGCACAAGGCAATCACGCCGCGCATCATCCGTCCCCCTGTGCCATCCGCGCCGCATACAGCGCCACTGCCGCCGCATTCGACACGTTCAGCGACCCGAACGCCCCCACTGCCGGAATGCGTAAGATCAGATCGCAGGTGTCGCGCGTCTTGTCGCGCAGCCCCGGCCCCTC
>SLQN01000386.1 GCA_007131465.1 Paracoccaceae bacterium | reverse complement strand
GCTTTCACAACGAGTCGCTGCTGGTTTGCAACGATGCTGCCCGACAAATATAGCGACCTGGCGGCGCTGCTCTATGTGTTGTCCCCCGTTTTCGTGCGCTATACGCATTGGGCAACCGGCCGCGGCCTATTTATGGCAATACTACCAGCTTTGCTCTACCTCCTTTCCGCTCGGAACGGTGTAACCGAAACGCCGCAGGACAGATTGGATCGCTGGTTACGATATTGCAGCATCACCGTTCTCTGCGCAATGCTTCTCCTTTCCCATAAAGCGGCCTGGATTGCGTTACCATTACTTTTCGCGGCTCAAATTTTCCACTGGGCTATCCCACAACATTGGTTAACGAAAACATACTTACTAGTGCCCATGTTTTTGCTCGGGGTTTTGATTAGCCCTCGCGTCGCGCTACCCGGCATTGCCGGTAATGCTCTCGGCGCGACATGGCTGATCGTGAGCCGATTCATCTGGCTCTTCCCCATTGCCCTCGTGGGGTGGATCAGTGGTCTAACAACCGTAACAAAGAATGCGCCCTATGCAAAAGCCATGCTGCTATTCTGCATACCACTTGCGCTGGATCCGTATATGTATGGTGCCTTATTGGCAACGCCATTTATCGTAGCCTTTGCGGTATCTGCCGTATACGTCTGGTCTGCACGTTTGAGGACTGCTCAAAAGGGCTTAATGTGGGGCTTTCTCCTGGGAGTATCGCTTGCGGCTGCCGTAATGGTGGTGGTGGCAAGATCCCGGATGGCGGCAACGGCAGATGTAAAAGATGCGGCAATGCATCTCAACCACCATGACCCATATGGCCCCTTTCAGATCCATGCGCCATCTCCCGAACGGACGCGCATACAAGCCTATCTCACCGGATGTCCGCGCTTTACATTCTCAGGAAATCCGAAACTCGTTATGCGCGTCCCCTCTCCACCATGGCGCGCACATAGACCATCCCGCGACAGTGTCAGCGCTTGGACAGCATGGCTGCGTAACATTTTCCGTGTTGAGGGGTTACATGTACAATGGTACGGCGATGTACAACGCAGCTACCATTTCTCCATTGACGGGCGTGGAGACATCCCCGCCCGCGCTCGCCTCCTGTATGAGAATGCGACCGTACGAATCTACCAGGAATAGCCCCCAATAAAAAAGCCGCCCCTCCCCGAAGGGAAGGACGGCCCCATGGTGGGCATGGGATTCTTAATATACAAACAACATTTCCGTATAGGAGGGCAACGGCCAGATTTCATCTGGAATGATGCCTTCCAATGCATCCACGACTTCACGTAATGCTTCCATCTTCTCAAGTGTACCCAGCGGATCATGCTCATCGGCAGCCTTAACCGATTCAATACCGGTCACCAAAGCTGTCGTCAGTTCACATACCTCTTTGAGAACCTTGGAAACGGCAGCCGTATCGGCGACACCCGCATCTTTCAACGCTGTAACTGTTGAAGCTACAGTGGCCTGATACTCTAGTGCAGCCGGCAGAATCTGCGTTGTAGCAATGGTCACAGCGGTTCCCGCTTCAATTGCAACAGCCTCCGTGTAGGCACCATCATAGATGGCATAACGCGAGCGAAGCTCCGCTTCAGAAAGCACATGGTATTTTTCAAAGAGTGCAATTGCCTTGTCGGCAACAATCGATTGCAAAGCCTCTGGCCCCTTCTTCAAGTTGGGCAGTCCACGCCGAGCAGCTTCTTCAACCCACTCCTCGGTGTAGTTGTCGCCATTAAACAAGATGCGTTTGTGCTTCTTGACCAAGGTCTGCAGCAACTCTTGCAAGGCTGCATTGAAGTCCTTGCCTGCCGCAACGGCCTCGTCCAAAGCCGTGCAGATTTCATCGAGCGCTTCGGTAACAATCGTATTGAGTACAACATTCGGGCCTGCGCAGCTCTGGTTCGAACCAACTGCACGGAATTCGAATTTGTTGCCCGTAAACGCGAAAGGCGATGTCCGGTTACGATCCGTTGCATCACGCGGTAGCGTCGGCAAGGATGTGACGCCAACCTTGATTTCGCCGCCAGCCTTACTGCTGCTCGCAGGACCTTTTTCGAGCTGCTCGATGACATCGAAGAGCTGCTCACCGAGGAAGATCGAAATGATCGCAGGCGGAGCTTCATTCGCACCCAAACGATGGTCATTGCCAGCCGAGGCCACCGCTGCCCGCAACAGGTCAGCATGCGTGTCGACAGCCTTCATCAGTGCCACGATCATGGTTAGGAACTTGGCGTTCTCGTGGGGGTTGTCGCCCGGCGTCAACCAGTTTTTGCCGTCAGGTCCACTCACCGCCCAGTTGTTGTGCTTTCCTGATCCGTTTACCCCTGCAAACGGCTTTTCGTGCAGCAAACAAACGAAACCATGGCTCTCCGCCACAATTTTCAGCGTCTCCATCATCACCATATTATGGTCAACAGCCAGATTCAAGGTTTCGAACATCGGGGCAATCTCAAACTGCGCAGGGCACACTTCGTTGTGACGCGTGCGAACGGGAATGCCTAACCGCCAGAGCTCGCGATCCAAGTCAGCCATGAAATCGATCACGCGCGTTTTAATGGCACCGAAGTAATGGTCTTCCATTTGCTGGTGCTTGGAAGGCTTGCGACCGAAAAGTGTACGGCCAGTCTGAACCAAATCCAGACGCGCCTCATAATATTCGCTGTCAACCAGGAAGTACTCTTGCTCGGGGCCCAAAGTTGCCATCGCGCGTTTCCCAGGAAGATCGATCCCAAAGAATTTACCCAAACGGCAGACCTGCTCACTCAGGGCATCCATGGAGCGTAGCAAAGGCGTCTTTTTGTCTAATGCTTCTCCATGATAACCGCAAAAAACGGTTGGAATACACAAGGTGGCAACATCGGTACCCTCTTTGATAAATGCCGGGCTCGTCGGGTCCCAGCCTGTATATC
>SLQN01000496.1 GCA_007131465.1 Paracoccaceae bacterium | reverse complement strand
TTCGGCATGTCGATGGTGGGAACATTCTTCAAGGCCGGGTTTGAACAGACAGCGCTGCATCAGTTCGGAGAAACCCTGCGCACATGGGTCAAGCAGAATGTTCCCGGCGCGATCGAGGTGCACCCGCATATCCTGCATGGCAAGATCTATGATGAAATCCTGCGCGCCGCCGACAAGCTGGAGATAGACATCATCATCATGGCCGCCCACCGGCCCGAAGCCCGCGACTATTTGCTGGGACCGAATGTGGCTCGGGTGGTCCGGCACGCGAAACAGTCGGTTTATGTGGTCCGCGACTAGGGATTGCGCGTGACCGGAAGCCAGCACGCGGGCCCCGGTTGCCGCCCCGAGATCGAAACCATGAACCCGATCCTGCCTTCCACGTCACGCCCGCCGCACAGCCGTCGGCGCAAGACGATGCGAGAGCCGGGACCAGAACAGCAAGGAACATGACAATGAGCCACCTTTCCATCCTGTCCGCAGCCGGGCTGCCCCAAGCCGCCCTCTCAGGGGGCACGCGCAGCGTCACCAGTCCGATCGATGGCAGCGAGATTGCTTGCCTCGCCGAAACCGGCATCGCGGCCATGCCTGACATCATCGCCCGCGCGCAAGCCGCCTTTCGGGACTGGCGCACCGTGCCTGCGCCGCGCCGGGGCGAGCTGGTGCGCCTGCTGGGCGAGGAACTGCGCCGCGCGAAGGCCGAACTGGGCGCGGTGGTTACCCTGGAAGTGGGCAAGATCACCTCCGAAGGTCTGGGCGAAGTGCAGGAAATGATCGATATCTGCGATTTCGCAACCGGCCTGTCGCGCCAGCTTTACGGGCTGACCATCGCGTCCGAACGCCCCGGCCACCGCATGGCCGAAACCTGGCATCCGATCGGGCCTGTGGGCATCATCTCGGCGTTCAATTTCCCGGTCGCTGTCTGGTCGTGGAATGCAGCCCTGGCCCTGGTATGCGGCAATCCGATCATCTGGAAACCTTCGGAGAAATCGCCCCTGACCGCGATGGCGGCGCATCGCTGCCTCGAGCGCGCCATCGCGCGTTTCGGGGACGCGCCCGACGGGCTGAGCCAGCTTGTCATCGGCGGGCCGGAAATTGGCGCGGCGCTTGTTGACAGCCCCGATGTGCCAGTGCTTTCGGCCACGGGCTCCACGGGCATGGGCCGCATTGTCGGCCCGAAGGTGCTTGCGCGCTGGGGTCGGCCCATTCTGGAACTTGGCGGCAACAATGCCATGATTGTCGCGCCTTCGGCCGATCTGGACATGGCCGTGCGCGCCATCGTCTTCAGCGCGGTCGGCACGGCAGGGCAACGCTGCACGTCGCTGCGCCGGTTGATCGTGCACAAGGGCATCCGCGAAACCCTGGTCGAGAAGCTGAAGGCGGCCTATTCCAGCCTGCCTGTGGGCGACCCGCGCGAGAGCGGCACGCTGGTCGGGCCACTGGTGGACACAGATGCCCGCGCGGCCATGCTGGCGCAACTGGAGCGCGCGCGCAGTGAAGGCGGGGTCGTGCATGGCGGGGTCGCAGTGACCGAAGGCGTGCCCGCAGGCGGCGCCTATGTCACCCCGGCCCTGGTCGAGATGCCCGGCCAGACCGACACAGTGCGCACCGAGACTTTCGCGCCGATCCTCTATGTCATGGAATACGAGACGCTGGAGGAGGCCATCGCGATGCATAATGACGTCCCGCAAGGGCTTTCGTCGTGTATCTTCACCCTCGATCTGCGCGAGGCCGAGACGTTCCTGTCGGCATCCGGGTCGGATTGCGGGATTGCCAATGTCAATATCGGCCCGTCGGGGGCCGAGATCGGCGGGGCCTTTGGCGGCGAGAAGGAAACCGGTGGCGGGCGCGAAAGCGGGTCGGATGCGTGGAAAGGTTATATGCGCCGCCAGACCAGCACCATCAACTATTCCGCACATCTGCCACTGGCGCAGGGCGTCAAGTTTGACATCTGACCCGAACCTGTGGCGCGCGACCTGCGCAGAAGAGGTCAGCGCAGCGCCACCGGACCGGGCCGCCAGCTTCGATCTGGTCGTGATCGGCGGCGGCTTTACCGGCTGTGCTGCCGCGCTGGAGGGGGCGCAGACGGGCGCGTCCGTCTGCCTGCTGGAGGCCGAGACCATCGGCCATGGCGGGTCGGGGCGCAATGTCGGGCTGGTCAATGCAGGGTTGTGGCTGCCGCCCGAGGATGTTGTCGCGCGGATGGGCGAGACAGCCGGGATGCGCCTGATCGACACCCTTGCCAAGGCCCCGGACCGCGTTTTCGACCTGATCGCGCGCGCGGGGATCGCCTGCGAGCCGCAGCGGGGCGGAACCCTGCATCTGGCCCATGCGCCCACGGGCCTGCGCGGGCTGGAAGACCGCCATCGTCAGGGGGTCGCCCTTGGTGCGCCCTTGCAGATGCTTGATGCGGCGCAAACAGCGCAGCGCACTGGCACGCAGGCCTTTCATGGGGCGCTTCTGGACCCGCGCGCGGGCACGATCCATCCGCTGGGGTATGTCCGGGGGCTGGCGCGCGCGGCCATTGCCGCAGGGGTGACGCTGCATGAACACAGCCCCGTGCGCGCCCTTTTCCATGACGGGGCAGACTGGGCTTTGCAGGCGGCGGGGCAAACCCTGCGCGCGCGGCGGGTTCTGATTGCGACAAACGCCTATCATCTGGGCCTGACCCGGCCCTTCGCGCCACAATTCGTGCCTGTGCATTACTGCCAGTATGCGACCGCGCCCTTGCCTGCCAACATGGGGGGGCGCATCCTGCCTGGCTTTGAGGGGTGCTGGGACACGGCGCTTGTCATGTCATCGCTGCGCCGCGATCAGGCAGGGCGGCTGATCATCGGCGGGATCGGGGATGGCGACGGGCCGGGACAGGCCTTGCATGCGCGATGGGCGCAGCGCAAGCTGGCCGCATTGTTTCCAGAC
>SLQN01000241.1 GCA_007131465.1 Paracoccaceae bacterium | reverse complement strand
TACCCCTATCGCTATCGGATGGCACGCAAACCCTATGAGGTGGAGAAGGCCCTTTTACAGGCGGAACTGCTGAAAGTGCAGAAATGGGCGATCGAGACAGGAGAACGCTTCGTCTTCTTGTTCGAGGGGCGCGACGCGGCCGGAAAGGGCGGCACCATCAAACGTTTCAACGAGCATCTCAATCCGCGATTCGCGCGTGTGGTCGCGCTCAACAAGCCTTCGGAGAAGGAACTCGGACAATGGTATTTCCAGCGCTATGTCGAACATCTGCCGACATCGGGAGAAATGGTTTTTTATGATCGGTCCTGGTATAACCGTGGCGGTGTCGAACGGGTCATGGGGTTCTGCACGCCGCTCGAGTATCTGGAATTCATGCGCCAGACCCCGGAATTCGAACGGATGCTGGTGCGGTCTGGCATCCATCTCCACAAATACTGGTTTTCGGTGACCCCGGAAGAACAGCGTCGTCGCTTTGCCGCGCGCGAGACAGACCCCCTCAAGCGCTGGAAACTGTCGCCCATCGACAAGGCCAGCTTGGGCAAATGGGACGCGTATACTCAGGCCAAGGAAGCGATGTTCTTCTACACCGACACGGCCGATGCGCCCTGGACCATTGTGAAATCCAAGGACAAGAAGCGTGCGCGGCTGGAATGCATGAAGCATTTTCTTTCGACGCTGGATTATCCGGACAAGGACAGCGCGATCGCAACCCCGCCGGACCCGCTGATCGTCGGGCGTGCGCAGCATGTCGTGCTTTCGGGGGCGGATCTTGACCATGTGATGGGCGGGACGATGTCCCAACAAAGTTACGACAGTGCCTGAGCTTCGTACGCGCGCGCTGCGGATCACGGAGGCGCAATTCGACGGCCTGTAGTTCCAGCGCCACAAGTCATGGGCGCTTCTTGCGGTGACCATTGGCGATGGCGGTCAGGGTTGCCTTGAGATAGGCGAAGGGTTCGACGCCGTTTATCTTGGAGGTCTTGATCAGTGACGCGATGCGACCCGAGGGGATGCCCCTTCATCATGACCTGAAAAAGGTAAATTCTTTCGATTGAGAGCTATCGGGCGGATCAGGTTTTCAACCCTGTTGGAGCCGATCTCGACCCGGCCATCAGTCAGGAATGCCTGTGGCCAGTCCCGGTGATTGTGGATGCAGGCGAGCGTCTCACCCAGCCGCAACTTTGCGGATATCTTGCGGCGTTGCGCCTGAAGCCATTTCCCGACCGCCAGCAACTGCACGATCCGGGTCTGCTCCGCAGGGTACAGAGGGGGCCCCAGACGTTTACGCATTGCTGCAGCGCCGAGATCACGTCAGCCTCGGCAAAGGCCCGAGGCGATCGAGCAAGGCAGTTGTCATCTTGGCGGCACCGAAGACTGTGGCCCATTCGCCGAAGGTGGCGAAGCCGAAGCAAAGGCCCGAAAGGAACTATGTGACGCCATGACCGACTTGCGCCTTTGACCCCGCGAAAGCCGATGGGCAAGGTCAGCGTAATGTCAGGGTAACAAGTGCCAAAGGGTGAATATTTAGGGGGTAGATGAAAAGCCCACCACGTTTTTGTTGTTTGTATTCAAAAACGCAGCGGAAAATACTGGTGCCCCCACACGGACTCGAACCGCGGACCTACTGATTACAAATCAGTTGCTCTACCAGCTGAGCTATAGGGGCACTGACGGCGTGATAGGAAAATTCCTGGCCCGCGTAAAGGTCAAATCGCTGCGCTACCTTCGGCAGTGTGCTCAGCACGTCTCGGGCGGGAAGCCGTCGATGAGGGCGATGGCCTCCTCGGCGGTCTCTGCATAGTGGAACAACGCCAGGTCCTCGGCGCTTATGGTGCCTGCTTCGGCCAGCGCCTCCCAGTTGATGACACGCGTCCAGAAGTCGCGCCCGAACAGGATGAAGGGCATCTTGCGCATCCTTTTCGTCTGGATCAGGGTCAGCGCCTCGAACATTTCGTCCAGTGTGCCGAACCCGCCCGGAAACACCGTAATCGCCCGCGCGCGCATCAGGAAATGCATCTTGCGGATGGCAAAATAGTGGAAGTTGAAGCACAGGTCCGGCGTGATATACCCGTTCGGGGCCTGTTCATGCGGCAGCACGATGTTCAGCCCGATCGAGGCGCCGCCCGCATCCTTCGCACCACGATTGCCAGCCTCCATCACCCCCGGGCCGCCACCCGTGACGATGACATCCTCGCGCCCGTAGCTCTGGACCGAGCGCAGCGTCATCAGCCGCGCGAATTCGCGCGCCACATCGTAGAACCGCGCCAGGTCGCCCAGCGTCTTCGTGCGGGCCGCCCCGGCGTCTTCGGGTCGCGGGATGCGCGCGCCGCCAAACATGACGATGGTGGACGCGATGCCGCGCTCGTTCATCAGCATGTCGGGCTTGAGCAGTTCCAGTTGCAGCCGCACCGGCCGCAATTCGTCACGCAGCATGAAATCCGGGTCACCAAAGGCCAGACGATAGGCCGGATGGCGCGTCTGTGCCGTATCGGGAACATGGTCCCAACGACGCATATCCTGCTCTGCATCAGGGAAGGTGCGGGACTTGCTGTGCTCTGTCAAAACTGCCTCATGGGGTCGCGGGCCAATTGCGGATCATTCCCCCTGACGCTATAGCCATGCGCAACCGATGACCAGAGCCATGGAGCCCGCAATGACAGATACTGCCGCGCTGGAAAGCACGATCGAGGCCGCATGGGAGGCCCGCGACACCATCACACCCGCCACGACCGGCGCGGTGCGCGACGCCATCGAGGCGACGCTCGATGCGCTCGACAGCGGGGCACTGCGCGTGGCCGAACGGAACGCGGGTGGGGACTGGCATGTCAACCAATGGGCCAAGAAGGCCGTGCTTCTGGGTTTTCGCCTGAAGGACATGGAGCGTCAGGACGGCGGCCCGCAGGGCAGTGACTGGTGGGACAAGGTGGACAGCAAGTTCAGGGGCTGGAAAAAGAAGGACTGGAAAGCGGCAGGGTTCCGCGCCGTCCCGAACTGCGTGGTGCGCAGGTCCGCCTATATCGCGCCCGGTGTGGTGCTGATGCCGTCTTTCGTCAATCTGGGCGCCTATGTGGACAGCGGCACGATGGTCGATACCTGGGCCACAGTGGGCAGTTGCGCGCAGATCGGCAAGAATGTCCATCTCTCGGGCGGGGTCGGCATCGGCGGCGTGCTCGAACCGATGCAGGCCGGTCCCACCATCATCGAGGATAACTGCTTCATCGGAGCACGCTCCGAAGTTGTGGAAGGCTGCATCGTGCGCAAAGGCTCGGTCTTGGGCATGGGGGTATTCATCGGCAAATCCACCAAGATCGTGGATCGTGAAACCGGCACGGTCAGCTATGGCGAAGTGCCGCCCTATTCGGTGGTCGTCGCGGGCTCGATGCCCTCGAAAAACGGCATCCATCTCTATTGCGCGGTCATCGTCAAGCGCGTCGATGCCCAGACCCGGTCGAAAACCGGAATCAACGAATTGCTGCGCGACTGATCCTGCCTCCGGGCGCCGCTGCGTCCGGGCCTTGGGTCCGCCCATTGCTTGAAGCGGTGACGCACGCCCCCCCGCTCAGGCCGGGCGAGGGGCTGCGGCCCGGCGCAGCCGGTCATTGATTGCCGCGCCCAGCCCCGTATCGGGCACCGGGGCCACGGCAATTGGCCGGTCCAGCCGGTCTGCGGCATGCAGCACCGCGAACAGGCGCGCCGCAGCCTCGATCAGATCGCCCCGCGCCGACAGGGTCAATTCCGCCGCATCGCAGCCCGGCCCGAACCCGATCCAGACCTCGCCCGGATGCGGCATGCGCACATTCAGACGCAGCGGCGCGCGCGGCGCGTAATGCGACGCAAGCTGGCCGGGGGCGGTGATCTTTGTGCCATGATCCTCCGGCACGGACGTGCCGAGCACCTCCTCCAGCGCCTCGCGGCTGATCCCGCCCGCGCGCAGCAGAACGGCGCGCCCGCCCCGAAACCCGAGGATCGTCGATTCCAGCCCGACGTCACAGGCTCCGCCATCCAGCAGCCCCGCAATCCGCCCGTCCAGCCCCGCCAGCACATGCGCGGGCCGGGTCGGGCTGATCCGGCCCGACGGGTTGGCCGAAGGCGCGGCGACCGGGCCGCCAAAGGCGGCCAGAAGCGCGCGCGCCACCGGATGGGCAGGCAGGCGCAGCGCCACGCTGGGCAACCCCGCCGTGACCGCCGGGGCCAGCCCATGCCCGGCGCGCAGCGGCACGACCAGCGTCAGGGGGCCGGGCCAGAACCGCGCGGACAGGCGCAGCGCCGCCTGCGGCAGTTCCGCCAGCGCCTGCGCGGCCTCCAGTTCCCCCAGATGCACGATCAGCGGGTTATGCGCGGGCCGCCCCTTGGCCTTGAATATCCGCGCCACAGCGTCCGGGTTGCGCGCATCCCCGGCCAGCCCGTAGACAGTTTCCGTGGGCATCGCCACCAGTTCGCCCGCGCGCAACAACGCCGCCGCGCGCGCAATCCCGGCATCATCGGGGGCAAGAATTTCGGTGCTTCGTGGCCGGTCCTGCATGGTGGTGACGCCGCGTTTCATTTCCCGATTGCGCCCCCGTCGACTATGTCAGGGGCAAGGTGCTGTCTTAGGCGCATGACACGCGCTTGCCAAGCCAGCCTGTTGCCCAAGCCTGATGGAGCCGCCCATGACCTACCGCGCCCCGCTGAATGACACCTTGTTCCTGTTGAAGCATGTGGTGGGATACGACCAGTTGCGCGCCACAGACCGGTTTTCCGAGGCGACACCCGAGGTGACGCAGGCGATCCTGTCGCAGGCCGCGCGCCTGTGCGAGGACGTGATCGCGCCGCTGCAACGGGTCGGCGACCAGCACCCGGCGCGGCTGGAGAACGGCATCGTGCGCACGCCGCCCGGTTTTGGCGCGGCGATGGGGCAGATTGCGCAGGGCGGTTGGTTCGGGCTGTCGGCGGAAGAGGATTACGGTGGCTTGGGCCTGCCGCGCACCCTGGCGACTGTCGTGAACGAGATGATGGCCGCGGCGTGCCTGTCGCTTCAGATCGCGCCGCTTCTGACACAAGGCCAGATCGAGGCACTGGAACATCACGCCAGCGACGCGATAAAGGCGCTCTATCTGCCCAAGCTGATTTCCGGCGCATGGAGCGGGACGATGAACCTGACCGAGCCGCAGGCCGGCAGCGATCTGGGCGCGCTGCGCACGCAGGCCGCACCTCTGGGCGATGGCAGCTATGCGATCACGGGCCAGAAGATCTATATCAGTTGGGGCGACAATGATTTCTCCGAGAATATCTGCCATCTGGTGCTGGCGCGGCTGCCGGATGGGGGCGCGGGCACGCGCGGCATCAGCCTGTTTCTGGTGCCGAAGTTCATTCCCGATGCCGCAGGCAGGCCCGGCGCGCGCAACGGGGTGCGCGTGATCTCGCTGGAACGCAAGCTGGGCCTGCATGGCGCGCCCACCGCAGTCATGGAGTATGACCGCGCGCAGGGCTGGCTGATCGGCGCGCAACATGGCGGGTTGGCGGCAATGTTCACCATGATGAACAACGCCCGCGTTGGCGTGGGCGTGCAGGGAATCGGCGTGGCGGAAGCCGCGTTTCAGCACGCACTGGCTTACGCACGCACCCGCTATCAGGGGCCAACGCCCTTGTCGGCGACAGGGGCGATCGTGGAGCATGCCGATGTCCGCCGGATGCTCGCGCAGATGAAGGCCGAGATCTTCGCCGCCCGCGCCATAGCCCTGGCCAACAGCGTCGCCATCGACATGGCCACGGCGACGGGCGGGGCCGACTGGGTGGCCCGCGCCGCGCTGCTGACCCCCATCACCAAGGCGCATGGAACCGAAATCGGGGTCGAGGTCGCGGGGCTGGGCATTCAGGTGCATGGCGGCATGGGCGTGATCGAGGAGGCGGGTGCTGCGCAGTTTTTGCGTGATGTTCGCGTGACCACGATCTATGAAGGCACGAATGGCATTCAGGCCATGGACCTTGTGGGGCGCAAGATGATGGATGGCGGCGAGGCGGCCTTTCGTTTGTTGCAGGAAATCGAGGACGGGGCCGAGGCCGCGCGCGCGGCGTTGTCCGATCTGGCCGAACCCGTCTGGCAGGCCGCGGAATCGCTGCGCGAGACGACGGAATGGATGCTGGCGCAGTCGCAGACCGACCGTTTCGCCGGGGCCAGCGCCTATCTGCGCGCCTTCGCCCGCGTGCTGGGCGGGCATGTCCATCTTGCGGCGGCAATCGCTGATCCAAGACGCCGCGCGCTGGCACAGGTCTTCATCCAGCGCATCCTGCCCGAACATGCCAGCCTTATTGCACAAGCGCGCGTCGGGGCCGACGCGCTTTATGCGCTTGGCCCGGATGATCTGGCGGCATAATGGACGGAGATGAACCCACAACGCTGCGCTATCCGTTTCCCGACCCGCCCCATGAGGGCACGCTGACCGAAGTGGCCGAAGGCGTGTTCTGGACGCGGCTGCCACTGCCGATGGCGCTGGATCATGTGAATGTCTATGTGCTCGATGATGGCGATGGCTGGACAGTGTTCGATACCGGATTTGACACCATCCGCAGCCGGGGCATCTGGGCCACTCTGCTGGCCGGGCCATTGCGCGGCAAGCAGGTCCACCGCGTCATCGCCAGCCACCATCACCCCGATCATATCGGGCTTGCAGGCTGGTTTCAGGCTGGCGGGGCCGCGCTCTGGACCAGCCGTACCGCGTGGCTCTTTGCGCGGATGCTGGTGCTGGACGAGCAGGACCGCCCCTTGCCCGAGACCGTTGAATTCTGGCGACGCGCGGGGATGGACGCTGCGATCCTCGAGCAGCGCAGGACCGAGCGGCCCTTCAATTTCTGCGATGTCGTGGCCCCCCTTCCGCTGGGCTTTCACCAGTTGCGCGAGGGCGCCGTATTCCGCGCCGCCGGGCGCGACTGGGAAGTGCGGCTGGGGCAGGGGCATGCCCCCGATCAGGTCACCCTCTGGAGCCGCGATTGCCCGCTGGTGCTGGGCGCAGATCAGCTTTTGCCCTCGATATCGCCCAATCTGGGCGTCTATGCGACTGAACCCGAGGCAGACCCGGTCGCTGACTGGCTGGAAAGCTGCACGCGCTTTCAGGCTGTCGCGCGGCCCGATCATCTGGTCCTGCCGGGCCATAAGCTGCCCTTCACGGGCCTGCCGCTGCGCTTGCGCCAGAAGATCGACAACCACCACGGCGCGCTACGCCGCCTGTCCGGGCATCTGCACAAACCGCGATGCGCAAGCGACTGTTTCGCGCCGCTTTTCAAGCGCGAGATCACCGAGGCCGTCTATGGCCTTGCGCTGGTCGAGGCGATTGCCCATCTCAACCACCTTGTCGCAACCCGGCAGGCAGAGCGCCGGGCTGATGCGGACGGGGTCTGGCGCTGGGAGGCCATTGTGCCGCGCGATGCGCAAAAGGCGTGACAGGGCCGGGCCGATCCGATAATCGACACTCGAAGTCAGCATTGCAGGAGGCCGTCATGGCAAAGCACGAACATGGCAAGATGGATATATCCGAGCAGGAAAAGACCTTCGCAGGGTTCATCCGCTGGTCGGTCTGGGTGGGGGCAGTCAGCATCGGCGTGCTGATCTTCCTTGCCCTTGCCAATTCCTGATCCCGCGCCTGAAGGCCCCGGGAACAAGATGCACCTTAACATGCCATTGCGCGCGTGGCCGCGCCCGGCCCTTGCGGCGTTGCTTCTGGGTCTGTGTGCGCTGGTCCTGTCGGCCTGCGCCGAACAACGTTGGGCCAGCGAGGCCGAGGTGCAGGCCGCGCGCTACAGTCATGGCGGGGCGCCGGAACTGACGCTGGTCACGATCATGCACTATGACAGCGGGCGCGGCGACCACACGGCGCTGTTCATCAACGGCACAGAGCGGGTGATCTTCGACCCGGCGGGTAGCTGGACGCTGGACACGATCCCCGAACGTAATGACGTGCATTTCGGCATGACCCCGGCTGCGGGAGCTTCGTTCTATGCCAGCCATGTCCGCGACACGCATTACGCGGTCGTCCAGCGGGTGGTTGTCAGTCCCGAAGTGGCGGCGCGTGCCATGGCGCTGGCGCTGCAAATCGGCCCTGTGCCGCCCGCGCGCTGTGCTTCCGCAACCTCTGCCCTCCTGCGCCAGTTGCCGGGGTTCGAGGGGCTGGGCAGCACGTTCTTCCCGCAGGTCCTCATGCGGGATTTCGCCACTCTGCCGGGCGTCATAACGCACGAGTTGCATCAGGACGCGCCCGATTATCAGGCCAAGATGCTGGCCGTGCAGCGGCCGCTCTAGGCGCGCCGCTGCCTCTGGTCAGTCCGGTTGCTGGGGCGTGTCGAGCAGCGTGACGAAATCGCTCAGGATGATGCGCCACCAGTCGAAGCTGTCGTCGAGATTGCGCGCCGTCACCCCCCCGTCAAGATTGATGACATAATCCAGCACCGGGTCGCCTTCGTCATCCAGATAGGCCCGACCGAAATTTCTGGAAAGGTTCCACTCATTGATTTGCGTGCTGGTGAAATCGCCCGGATTCGCCCAGGACGCCAGAAGATGGATCGAGGTGCAGTTTACAGCGTTCTGGCAGCCGTAGAACAGGATCGCATAGCGCGTCCCGTCGATGCGCCCGACGATCATCGGATCGCCAGCATCGTCGCGCTCCATCAGGGCCGACCCATAGCCTCGGGCGAATTCCATGATCGTCGCCGGATCGGTGGCATCGACAATGGTCTGTGCTGCAACCGGGGCCGCAAGCGCGAGGGCGCAGAGCGTCGAGGCAGCGATGCGGCGGACGTGGTGACGAAGGGGGGGCATATCGGCGCTCCAGATGTGAATGATGTTCCAGTTAAGGCACATCTTCGGCTTTCGGCAAGAACTTCCTTACGCGGGATCGTGCCCTTGCCAAGCGCGTGTGAATTGTCCATGCACGCGGCCATGTCGGACTTCGTCTATGCCCCGCCCGCCAGCGATCTGGACATCCTGCATGAGGATCATGAACTGGTCTTCGTGAACAAGCCTGCCGGGCTTCTGTCCGTGCCGGGCAAGGGCGCGGATCTGGCAGATTGCCTGATTGCGCGGTTGCGCCTCGCGTTCCCGGAAATCCTGCTGGTGCACCGGCTGGATCTGGATACATCCGGGGTCATGGTCTTTGCCCGCACGCCCCATGCGCAGCGCCATCTGGGCCTGCAATTCGAGAAGCGCCAGACCCGCAAGACCTATATCGCGCGGGTTCAGGGCCTTGTCGCGGGCCGCGCGGGCCGGGTGGACCTGCCGCTGATCGTGGACTGGGAGAATCGCCCGCGCCAGAGGGTCTGCCATGCCACGGGCCGCCCCGCCCAGACCGACTGGACGCTGATCCGGCATGAAGATGACGCTTCGCGGCTGCGGCTCAGCCCCGTAACCGGGCGCAGCCACCAGTTGCGGGTGCATATGCTGGCGCTGGGCCATCCGATCCTGGGCGATCCGCTGTATGCAACAGGTGCCGCATTGGACCATCCCCGCATGATGCTGCATGCGCAAAGCCTGCGGCTGCGCCACCCCGATGGCGGGCGCGGCGTCACGATCACGACACCGGTTCCCTTCTGAGCGGGCTTCGCGGCGTGACGGAAATGAGCCGTTTTCCGACGCCATAGGGATATCATTTATTGCGTGCGACCTGCACATTCGTCACAGCAGGGGCAGGCAGGGGACGGAGCGCGGCATGGCACTCGATCAGGCGGATGATGGCAAGGGGGTCTGGAAATCCGGGCGCGGCAAGGGGCGGCGCACACCGAAGGGGCGGCAATATGAGGATGACGCGCTGGCCGAAGTGCAGGCGCTGTTGGGCACGCGCCCCCGCGCGCGCGATCTGCTGATTGAATTCCTGCATCTGATCCAGGACGCGCATGGGCATCTGTCCGCGCGCCATCTGCGCGCACTGGCCCACGAGATGCGCCTGTCGATGGCCGAGATCTGGGAAGTGGCGTCCTTCTACGCACATTTCGATCTGGTGAAGGAAGGCGAAACCCCGCCCCCCGCCCTGACCATCCGCATCTGCGAATCGCTCTCTTGCGAACTGGCGGGGGCCGAGGCGCTTCATGACGCGCTGGTCGCGGGCCTTGACCCGGCAGACGTGCGCGTGCTGCGCGCGCCTTGCATGGGGCGGTGCGACACGGCACCAGTGCTGGAACTGGGGCATCACCACATCGACCATGCCACCCCTGCGCTGGTGGATGCCGCGATTGCGTCCGGCGACACCCATACCCATATGCCGCCCTATCAGGCGTTTGACGCCTATCGCGCCGCGGGTGGCTATGCCGTGCTCGACCGGCTGCGCGCCGGGGGCGACTGGGAAGCGGTGCAGGAGACACTTCTTGCGTCAGGTCTGCGGGGCCTTGGCGGTGCGGGCTTTCCGTCGGGGAAGAAATGGGGCTTCGTGCGGGCCAATCCGGGGCCGCGCTATCTGGCCGTCAATGGCGATGAAGGCGAGCCGGGCACGTTCAAGGACCGCTACTATCTGGAACGCACGCCCCATCTGATGCTGGAAGGCATGCTGATCGCCGCCTGGGCCGTCGCGGCCGCGCGGTGCTATATCTACATGCGTGACGAATATCCGGCAGTGCTGGAGATCCTGCGCCGCGAAATCGCGGCGCTGGAGGCTGCGGGGATTGTCGCGCCGGGATATATCGAACTGCGTCGCGGCGCAGGGGCCTATATCTGCGGCGAGGAATCGGCGATGATCGAATCGATCGAGGGCAAGCGCGGGCTGCCGCGCCACCGCCCGCCCTATGTGGCGCAGGTGGGGCTGTTTGGTCAGCCCACGCTGGTCCATAATGTCGAGACGCTGCACTGGGTCGCGCGGGTCTGCCGCGAGGGGCCGGAAATCCTGTCCGGGGTCAGGAAAAACGGCCGCACCGGGCTGCGGAGCTATTCGGTCTCGGGCCGTGTGGCAAAGCCGGGCGTGTATCTGCTGCCTGCGGGTTCAACCATCCGCGATGTGATCGCCGCCGCAGGCGGCATGGCTGCGGGCCATGCCTTCAAGGCGTATCAGCCTGGCGGGCCGTCCTCGGGCCTGCTGCCTGCGCGGATGGATGATATCCCGCTCGATTTCGACACGCTTCAACCGCATGGCACCTTCATCGGCTCGGCCGCTGTGGTGGTGCTGTCGGATCAGGATTCGGCCCGCGATGCGGCGCTGAACATGCTGCGGTTTTTCGAGGCCGAATCCTGTGGCCAGTGCACCCCCTGCCGCGTGGGGTGCGAAAAGGCGGTGAAGCTGATGCAGGCCGCGACATGGAACCAGCCGTTGCTGGCGGAATTGTGCACCGTCCTGCACGATGCCTCGATCTGCGGGCTGGGGCAGGCGGCCCCCAACCCGATCCGGCTGGTGATGCAGCATTTTCCGGAGGAGATCTGATGTTTTCCGGACCCGGCTCTGCCCACCTTGAGGGCGCACGCCC
>SLQN01000579.1 GCA_007131465.1 Paracoccaceae bacterium | reverse complement strand
GTGGCACGCTGGGCATCCTGATCCCGCCGTCGGTGGTGCTGGTGATCTATGCCATCCTGACCGAACAGAACATTGCCAAGTTGTTTCTCGCGGCCTTCATTCCGGGCATCATGGCAGCCCTGGGCTATCTGATCGTGATCTCGATCTATGTGCGCGTGCATCCCGAAAGCGCAGGCATCCGCCCGGCTGTGCCCTATGGCGAACGCTTTCGCGCGCTGGCGAAGGTCTGGCCCGTGGCGGTGGTGTTCGGGCTGGTCGTGGGCGGCATCTATGCGGGCTGGTTCACCCCCACCGAAGGCGCGGCGGTCGGCGCGCTGGGCACAGGGCTGATTGCCTGGGTCAATGGCGGGCTGACCCGCAAGACGCTGGCCGAAAGCTTCTATGTCACGGCGCGGTCCAGCGCGATGATCTTCTTCATCATCTTCGGCGCGGCTTTCTATAACGGGTTTCTGGCGCTGACACAGGTGCCGCAAAGCATCGCTGCCTGGGTGGGCGGATCGGGGTTCAGCCCGCTGATGGTGCTTCTGCTGATCCTGTGCTTTTACCTGATCCTCGGCTGTGTGATGGACAGCCTGTCGATGATTCTGCTGACGATCCCGATTTTCTGGCCGATCATGATGGAACTGGATTTCAATTTCGTCTCGATGGCCGACCTGCATGCGTCGCGCGCGCGCGAGGCGATTCGCGCAGGTGTCGAGATTGCGCCAGAGATGTTGCGAAGTGTGGAAGCGGCCATCGCCGCCGGGGCCGAGTTGACGCGCGAGCAGATTCAGGCGCTGGGCCTGCGCCGCGTGAACGCCTTGGCGCTGGAGCGCGCCAATATCGAGATGACAGCGATCTGGTTTGGCATTCTGGTGCTGATCGTGGTCGAAGTCGGGCTGATCACCCCGCCTGTGGGGATGAACCTGTTCGTCATAAACGCGATGGACCCCAAAACGAAGATCACCGACACTTACCGGGCGGTCATGCCCTTCGTGGCCTCGGACCTGATCCGGGTGGTGATCCTTGTGGCTTTTCCGGCCATCACATTGTTTCTGATAGCTGTGTAGCGCAGTGGCGTCCTGCCGCCTTCCACAAAATGCGGGCGATGCAAATATCTTCCGGTCACCAATGGCAACAGAGCATGACTGTGGATCAGCGCCGGAATTTGCCACGCGTGCGCCACATTTCTGCCAAAAGCGGAGGTAGTGTTAACCATACGAGCATACAACCTGAAGGGATGAACCCATGTTCCAGAGTGATCACAGTGTTGAACAGGCCTATGGCGGCGCGACTTTCATGACACTATTCAAAAGCGGCAAACCGGTTGAAGATCCGCAAAGCCGGGTCAACACCCGCCTTACCGATGTCTCGGGGCTGCTGTCGACACGGCTGCCGCAACGCGGATATTTCAGATACTGACCTGTAACTCGGGCAGAGCCAGCGTGACCATCAGTTCGCGCAATTCCTGACGGGCGGCGACATGGGACAGGGTCATCGACTCGGTCCCGATATCGCCCAGGTCCAGAAGCGTGAGGCCCTTGGGGAACAGTTCGCGAAAGACCACGCGTTCGCTGAAACCGGGGGCCAGCCGAAACCCGATCCGCGCGGACAGTGCGTCCAGCGCATCGCCCACCTTGCGCTTGTTGTGCATTGCGGTCGTGCCCATCCGGTTGCGCAGCACGATCCAGTCCAGTGGCCGCAATCCTGCCTGCGCGCGCGTCTGACGGGCCTTCCACACCATTTCCGAATAGATCGACGGCGACAGAACCGCGCCGGATTCCGGGTCCGTGCGGGCGAGGAGATCGAAATCGATGAAACTGTCATTGATCGGCGTGATCAGCGTATCTGCCACCGAATGCGCGAACTGGCTGTAGCGCGTATAGGAGCCGGGGCAGTCGATCACGATGATGTCGCTCTCGGATGACAGGGCTTCCAGTGCCGCGCCCATGCGCGCATCAGAAAGCTGTGGTCCCTCGGGCAGATCGAACGCGCTTGCATCGGGCAGGGGCTGGAAATTGGGGCAGGGGAGGTCAATCCCATGCCGCGTCATCCAGGCCTGACGGTTCTCGATATAGCGCCCGAAGCTGAGCTGGCGGATGTCCAGATCCATCGCGCCGACGCGCACGCCCATCCGGGCCAATGCTACAGCGACATGCATCGAGACAGTCGATTTGCCCGACCCGCCCTTTTCATTGCCGACCACAATGATATGCGCCATTCGCTGCTTGCTCCGCCTGCGTGTTCCTTGGGTGTTCCCTACCCGCGGCAGGGTGCAGATACAAGCGCCCGAGGCTGGCCGCGCCGCCTTCCGGCCATCAAAAAAGGCGCAAGGGTTCCCTTGCGCCTTTTCCCGATCCGCGTGGGGAGTGGGTCAGAAACCCAGACCCGCGTATTTGTTCTTGAACTTGGAGACACGCCCGCCAGTGTCCATCAGGCGGCCAGTGCCGCCGGTCCAGGCCGGGTGCACGCTGGGGTCCACGTCCAGCGACAGGGTGTCGCCCTCGGCGCCCCAGGTGGATTTCATCTGCACGATGGTTCCATCGGTCATCTTGACGTTGATGAGGTGGTATTCGGGATGCGTTTCGGATTTCATGGCAGCGCTCCTCAGGCTTTGGCGTCCAGAGGACGGTAATTGGTCTTTTCCGCGATCCGCGCGGACTTGCCCCGACGGTCGCGCAGGTAATAGAGCTTCGCGCGGCGCACACGGCCACGGCGCACGACCTCGATGCTGTCGATATTCGTCGAATAGAGCGGGAACACACGTTCCACCCCTTCGCCGAACGAGATCTTGCGCACCGTGAAGGACGCACCAATGCCCGCGCCGCCCTTGCGGCCGATGCAGACACCTTCGAAATTCTGCACGCGCGAGCGCGTTCCCTCGGTCACCTTGTAGCCGACACGGATGGTATCGCCTGCCTTGAAATCGGGAATGTCCTTGCCAAG
>SLQN01000317.1 GCA_007131465.1 Paracoccaceae bacterium | reverse complement strand
GCGTTTGATCTGAATGATCTGGGGATTTGACTTGCGCATAGACACGATCAGACAAGGCCCCGGCTTTTGCGTTACAGTGCGCCCTCATTGCGCTCGACCACCTCGGTGGCCGTTTCGATCAGCGCGAGCCAGACGTCGCGTTCGGTCTCTGCGATCAGCAGGTCGCGGATGTGGCGGGCGAGGGCGAGCAGGTCATCCATGTCACCGGTGCGGATGGCATCGTTGATGCGGTTGAGCATGTCGATTGTGGTCATGGTCGGGTCTCCTTTCGGTATGGGAACACCATACCGGAACAGGCGTGCAGTAGCCACTAAAAACGAAATAAAACATAATCATAACAAAGTGTTAAGTTGATGCCGTGAGGGTTGAAAAAGGGTCTGGATGGGGATCTCGATCAGGGAATATGCGCGCAGCCGGGCGGAGAGGGGTCTTCCCGGCGCATCCCACACGGCAGTGCGCAAGGCTATCCAGTCGGGACGGATAACCGCTGAGCCTGATGGCACGATTGACCCCGAGCGCGTGGATGCGCAATGGGCGGGGCAGACTGATGCCGCCAAGCAGCGCGGCACGGAATCGCAGGCGCTGGCAAATGCGACCGCGCAGGCCACTGGCGCTGTGCGTTCTGAACGGCCGGTCCCGCAGGCGGCGATTGATGCTGTGCAGGATACGCTGGCCGAAACCGGGCAAGAGGCGGATCCAGCCGCGCCGAGCGGGCAGGTGACCTTCATGCGCGCGCGCCTTGCGACCGAGGTGTTGAAGGCGCAGCTGCAGAAGGAGCGGCTGAAACGAGAGCGTCGCGAGGTCATTGACCGGAGGAAGGCGACCGCGATGGTGTTCGACCTCGCGCGGCGCGAGCGGGATGCCTGGATCAGCTGGCCTGCGCGCGTTTCGGCCAATATGGCCGCTGAAATCGGGATTGATGCCCACACGCTCGAGCAGATGCTGGACCGGTATCTGCGCGAGCATCTGGCGACTATGGCAGAGGTGAAGATTGATCTACGCTGATCTGGAAGGCGCAGAGGAGATACTGACCGCATGGCTGCGGGGGCTGGCACCCGATCCCGCGCAGACGGTTTCGCAATGGGCAGATCGTCATCGCATGCTGTCGTCACGGGGCGCGGCAGAAGCGGGTCCGTATCGTACGGCGCGCACGCCCTATATGAAGGCCATCATGGATGCGCTGTCGCCATCTGACCCGGCGCGGCGGGTGGTGTTCATGAAGTCTGCGCAGGTGGGGGCCACTGAGGCAGGCAATAACTGGCTGGGGTATTGCATCCACCGCACGCCGGGGCCGTTTCTGCTGGTGCAGCCGACCACGGATATGGCCAAGCGCCTGTCACAGCAGCGGGTCGATCCGCTGATCGAGGAAAGCCCGGAACTGCGCGATCTTGTTGCGCCATCGCGGGCGCGCGACTCGGGCAACACTGTGCTGTCGAAGCGGTTTCCGGGTGGCGTGCTTCTGATCACCGGCGCCAATAGTGCCGTGGGCTTGCGCTCCATGCCGGCGCGCAATGTGTTTCTGGATGAGGTGGACGCCTATCCGGGCGATCTGGACGGCGAGGGCGATCCGGTCAGGCTGGCCGAGGCTCGGACGTTCAATTTCGGGCATCGGGCGAAGATGTTTCTGGCATCGACGCCCACGATCATGGGCATGTCTCGTATCGAGCGGGAGTGGGAAGTGAGTGACCAGCGCCGCTACCATGTGCCATGTCCGCATTGTGGTGGACTGCAATGGCTCAAATTCGAACGCCTGCGCTGGCCGCAGGGACGCCCCGAAGAGGCGCGCTATATCTGCGAGCACTGCGAGGAACCGATCGATGAGCGCCACAAGACAGCGATCATGGATCCCGACAATGGGGCTGACTGGATCGCGACCGCCGAGCCGGAAGTGGCAGAGCGGGCGCAGCGCGCGGGGCTTGTCGGGTTTCACATATCGGGGCTGTATTCGCCGCTGGGGTGGCTGTCCTGGGTGGATATCGCGGCGCAATGGGAATCGGCGCAGGGCAAGGATGCCGAGCTGAAAACCTTCAAGAACACGATCCTTGGCCAGACCTGGCAGGAACGCGGCGAGGCACCGGACTGGCATCGCCTCTATGAGCGGCGCGAGGACTGGTCGCTGGGGACCGTGCCTGCCGGGGTGCTTTTGCTGACTGCCGGGGCGGATGTGCAGCGCGACCGGATCGAGATCGATGTCTGGGGCTGGGGTCGCAACCTGCGATCATGGCTGGTCGATCACATCGTCATCGAGGGCGATACATCCCGGCCGGAAATCTGGGTGAAACTGGGGGAAATTCTGAACCGGACATGGCCGCATGTCGACGGGGCACAGATGGCGCTGGCACGGTTTGCCATCGATACGGGCGATGGTGCCACGACGGATGCGGTTTATGGCTGGGCCCGGTTGCACCGCGGTGAGCAGGTGCTGGCTGTGAAAGGGCAGCGCGAGGGCATCGTCAAGGCACCTGTCGACGGGCCCAGCAAGGTTGATGTGAATGAGAAGGGCCGCAAGATCCGGCGCGGTCTGTCGCTCTGGACAGTGAAGTCGGGGTATTTCAAGTCAGAGACCTATCGGTTTCTGCGGCAAAACCCGCTGACCGATGAGGATATCGAACTGGGGGCCGAGTGGCCCGCAGGGTACATGCACATTCCGCGCGTTGGCGTCACTGCCGAATGGATCAAGCAGCTGACCGCCGAGCAGTTGGTGACGCGCCGCGACAAGCGGCGGGGCTATACCAAGCTTGAATGGCAGAAGCTGCGCGACAGGAACGAGGCGCTGGACTGTCGTGTCTATGCCCGCGCCGCGGCCTGGTTGATCGGGCTCGATCGTTGGGACGACCGGCGCTGGGCGGAACTGGAAGAGCAGATCGCCATCGGCCGCAACGACGCCCCGCCCGCCGGGCAGCCGAACCGGCCAACGACAACCGG
>SLQN01000352.1 GCA_007131465.1 Paracoccaceae bacterium | reverse complement strand
CGTGGCGGCAATGCGGCCGATGCTGCCATCGCCGCGGTCATGGTGCTTAACCTGTGCGAGCCGCATATGACCGGGCTTGCGGGTGATTGTTTTGTGCTCCTGAAACCTGCCGGGGACGCGGATATCACCGCGCTCAATGGCTCGGGGCGTGCGCCTGCCGCCAGTGACGCCGCGGCGCTGCGCGCCGCAGGCCATGCCACTGTGCCGCTTTACGGGGTCGCGCCGGTCACCTTGCCGGGGGCAGTGGATGCGTTCTGCCGCCTGAATGCCGATTGGGGCCGCATGGCGCTGGCCGAGTTGCTGGCCCCGGCCATCCGCTACGCCCAGGACGGTGTGCCCGTCGCCCCGCGTGTTGCTCAGGACTGGGCCCGCGTCACCCATCTGGACGGGGCCGCGCGCGAATTCTACCTGCTGGCGGGCAAGGCCCCGCAGCCGGGCCAGATATTCCGCGCGCCGGGTCTGGCCGAGGTCATGACCCGCATCGCCACCGAGGGCCGCGCAGGCTTCTACGAGGGCGAAGTGGCGGCAGACATGATTGACAGCCTGCGCGGCTATGGTGGTCTGCATAGCCACGCGGATCTCGACGCGACCCGCTGCGGCTATGGCGCGCCAATCTCAAGCCACTACAAGGACCACGAGTTGGTCGAACATGCCCCCAACGGGCAGGGGGCGACCGCGAACCTGATCCTCAATATCCTCGCGCAGTTCGATCTGGCGCAGCTTGACCCGCTTGGCGCAGAGCGTGCCCATCTGGAAGCCGAGGCCACGAAACTCGGCTATGACGCGCGCAACCGGTTTCTGGCCGATCCCGACCATACGGCGCGTCTGGCCCATATGCTCGACCCGCAAACCGCCGAACGGCTGGCCGCGCTCATCGATCCGCGCCGCGTCCTGCCCGACCCCGCGCCCCTGACCGAGGAAGTCCACCGCGACACTGTCTATCTGACGGTCGTGGACGGCGCGGGGATGGCCGTGTCGCTGATCTGTTCCATCTTCCACGCGTTCGGGGCGGGGCTGGCCTCGAACCGGTTCGGGCTGCTGTTCCAGAACAGGGGCGCGGGCTTCACGCTCGAAGCGGGGCACCCGAACGAGCTTGGTCCCGGCAAGCGCCCGCTGCATACCATCATCCCGGCGATGCTGCGCAACGAAGGCCGCCTTGTCATGCCCTTCGGCGTGATGGGCGGCGCGTATCAGGCGACAGGCCATGCCCGTTTCGTCAGCAACCTGCTCGATTACGGGATGGACCTGCAGACAGCCATCGACAGCCCGCGCGCCTTTGCCGAAAATGGCGTTCTGACACTGGAGCGGCCCTACCCGGAAGCGACATTTCGCGCCCTTGCAGACCTCGGGCACAGCGTCAAACGTGCCGAGACACCGATGGGCGGCGCGCAGGCCATCCGCATTCATGACAGCGGCGTGCTGGAAGGGGCCTCGGACCCGCGCAAGGATGGCTGCGCGCTGGGCTACTGACCCAAAGCGACCTTCGGCTTTGGTTGAAATCCGCTCAAAAACCCTGCCCGGAACGGGCAGGCCAAGTAAGGACTTGCGGCGCAGCCGCTCCGCTGGATCACGCTGCGCTTAACTGGTCCCAGCAGTCCAGGGCCTTGCCGGCATACATCACCGATGGCCCGCCGCCCATCTGGATCGCCACCGCCAGCACATCGCCAAGCTCAGCGCGCGTGGCTCCGGCCTTGATCAGCGCCTCGACATGAAACGCGATGCAGGGTTCGCAGCGCAGGCCGATGGCGATACCCAGCGCCACATATTCCTTTTCCTTGACCCCCAGCGCACCCTCTTGCTTGACGGCTGCGGACAAGGCCCCGAACCCTTTCATGGCATCCGGGATCGCGCGGGCCAGCGCGCGTGAATTATCGCGCGTCTGCGCAATGAAGGCGGGGTAGTCCATGGTCCATATCCTCGAGTCGCTGTTTCAGCGCTCAGATGCTCACGGACAGTCCCGTAGCGCGATGATCCACGTCAAACCGGCCGCGGCCCATGGCATCCCGGATCATATTCCGAAGAAAGGTTGCGCCAGACGCGGCAGCAGACCGCGGAACCTCAGGGGCGCATCCGTCACCGCCAGACAGATACAATCTGCCCCGGCCTCGGCCACAGGCTGGTGATGCGTCGCTTCATCGGCAATCTCGATATCGCCACGGCCGAAACGGGCGTCTTCATCCGCAAAGGCCCCTTGCAACACCAGCGTCAGTTCCATCCCGCGATGGCCATGATCGGGCACCGCCGCCCCGGCCGGGATATACAGCAGCCGCGCGCTGGCCTCCTGCGAGGTCGGAAGGATCGCCTGACGCACCCCCCCGCCCAGATTGCGCCACTGCACCTGCGCCAGATCGCCGCCGACATAGTCGCGCAGCGGTGCAGGCAGACATCCCTCGCGCGCGGCTACGCTTTTCAGGCGGGGCGACGGCCTGGCAGACTTTATCCGCGCAAGCGCCGTGGCCAGCGCGCCGGTCTCCATCGCCACGCCCGCGTCATCCGCTGCCGCTTCAAGCACGGCCCCGCCGACGGCATCAAAACTTGCCAGACGCGCGCGACACTCGTCACACATCGCGACATGCGTGGCGATGGCCAGATTGAAGGCCTCGGGCAATGCGCCCGCCGAATAAGCCATCAACAGTCTGTCGCTCAGGTGGTGGGTAATCATCGTCGTCGTCTTTCCTAGCTCAGAGTATGGCGCAGGCGGTCCAGCGCCAGGCGTATGCGGGATTTGATTGTGCCCAGGGGCAAACCGGTCTCATCTGCGATTTCGCTATGGCTCAATTCGCCGAAATAGGCGCGCTCGATCATCATGCGCTGTTTTTCCGGCAAGTTGGCAATGGCCAGGGCCAGTTGCGCGCTTTCCTGTTGCAGGCTCAACACATCCGCCTGGTCGGGTTCCTCTTCCGGCCCCCAGGTCAGGTCCTCGGGTTCG
>SLQN01000519.1 GCA_007131465.1 Paracoccaceae bacterium | reverse complement strand
TGCGCGACGCAGCCGGCCACACCGATCTTCAGGTCGGGATTCGCCACCTTGAGCGGTTTCAGGCGGCCCAGTTCGGAATAGACCTTTTCTGCGGCTTTCTCTCGAATATGGCAGGTATTGAGCAGGATCATGTCCGCATCATCGGCGCGTTCGGTCGTGACATAGCCCGCCGCGCCCAGCGCCTCGGCCATGCGCGTGCTGTCATAGACATTCATCTGACAGCCATATGTCTTGATGAATAGCTTCTTCGGCTCGGCCATGGGCCCTCTCAAGCAGCGTGTGCGGATTGTGGGGTCACATAACCGCGCTGCGGGCCTGGGGCAAGCGCAGTCCTGCGCGAATGGGCAGATGGTCGGACGCCTTGCGCGCCAGGGCGCTGTCATGCACCTGAAGGTCGGACAGTTCCGCCTGCCTGCACCCGATGATCCGGTCCAGCGGCAGCATGGGCATCTGTGCCGGAAAGCTTGCGATGGTGCGGGCTGAACTTTTGACCGCGCGCAAGCCACGCCGGAGCGGCATCAGTGAACACCCGGCCCCCAGCCGCCATTCATTGAAATCGCCCATGACCAGCGTGGGCCGCCCGTCGCCGCCCTCGATTTCCTTGGACAGGAACCGTGCCTGCAGCAGCCGCGACTGGTGCAGGAGGCCCAGATGCGCAGCGATGATGCGCAAGGGCTGGCCGTGCAGGCAGATATCGGCCACGATCGCGCCGCGCGGCTCCAGCCCTGGCAGGGTGATTGCACGCGCGTCCTCGACCTCGGCGCCGCGCAAGAGAAGAAGGTTGCCATGCCAGCCCTGCGCCTTTGTCCCCAGCCGGTCGGTCAGGGTGACAGGCTGCAATCCGGTTTCGCGTCGCAGAACGAGCGGGTCCAGAACGCCGCGACGATCCCCGAACCGGCGGTCGACTTCCTGCAGGGCCACGATATCCGCCCCAAGCTCTGCAATGACCTGCACCGTCCTTTCCGGATCACGCCGCATGTCGGTTCCGACCGCTTTGTGAATATTGTAGGAACTGACAATTAGCTCGGTCATGGGGCCTGGGGGTTGTGGCGGGTCATTGCGGACGTGTCTGTGGGTCCTAATATGTGGATATCGGTGCCGTTTCACAATATGCAACGCTATTCAAGCAAGTGTTAAGGACAGGCCAGATGCAAAAGGAAGCCATTGATGCGCTGGTCATCGGGGCGGGCCCTTCGGGGCTGATGGCGGCCGAAGTGATGGCACGCGCGGGCCGCCATGTGGTGATCTGCGAGGCAAAGCCCTCGCCCGCGCGCAAGTTCCTGATGGCCGGGAAATCGGGGCTTAACCTGCTCAACGCTGCGCCGCTCCAACAGCAGATCGCCGCTTATACCGAGGCCGCAGACTGGCTGGGCCCGATGCTGCAGGACTTCGGACCGGATGAGATCCGCGTCTGGGCCGAAGGTCTGGGCGCGGAGTTGTTCACCGGGTCCTCGGGCCGGGTGTTTCCGCGTGCGATGAAAGCCTCGCCCCTGTTGAGGGCGTGGCTGATGCGGCTGGACGGGCTGGGCGTCAGCTTGCGGCGCGGCTGGCGCTGGCAGGGGCGCGCGTTCGATTTTGCCACAGCCGAGGGGCCGCGCAGCCTTGCACCGCAAGTCTGCGTGCTGGCCCTCGGGGGCGCAAGCTGGGCGCGCTTGGGATCGGATGGGGCCTGGGCCAAGCATCTGCGCGCGCAGGGTGTGGAGATTGAGCCATTCAAACCAGCAAATATGGGGTTCTCGGTCGCGTGGTCGGCCCATATGGCCCGGTATTTCGGCCAGCCTCTGAAGAATGTCGCGCTGTCGGCGGGGGGGAGCCGTGTGCAGGCTGAATGCGTCGTGTCCGCGCACGGGATCGAGGGCGGTGCGATCTATGCGCTGTCGCGCGGTTTGCGCGCGGGGGCGCGGCTGCATATCGACCTGTTCCCCGATCTTGGCGTGGCCGAGCTGGCAGAGCGGCTGGCCCGGCAACGACACAAGCTGTCGATGACGAACCGCCTGCGCCGCGCGCTCCGGCTGGAGGGCGTGCGCCTCGCGCTCTTGCGCGAATGCCTGCATCCCTTGCCACAAGACCCGATTGCGCTTGCAGAAGCGATGAAATCCGTCCCGCTGGCCCTTGTTGGCCCGCGCCCGATGGATGAGGCCATCTCGACGGCCGGGGGCATAGCCCGCGCGGCCCTTGCGCCCAGCCTGATGCTGCGGCGCTGGCCCGGTGTCTTCGCGGCCGGGGAAATGCTCGACTGGGAGGCCCCGACAGGCGGCTATCTGCTGACGGCATGTCTGTCATCGGGGCGCTGGGCCGCTCTGCATGCGGCAGGCCATACGGGCCCCGCGCCCGGCATGTTGTTCGACTGACGCGCGCCACATGCCGCAGTCGCGAGAAGCCGGTCAGCCGCATCCCCTGTGACTTGTGTGCGTCCGGGCTATCTGACAGACAGTCAGAATACTGCCCGTGATGGGTGTGTCGAAAGGGGCAGGACGTGCGCGCATTCGGAACCTCACAAGGCGGCACGCGTCGCGAAGATATCCGGTTTCTGACCGGGCAAGGGCAGTATCTGGCGGACATCCTGCCCGCGGATGCGCTGCATGCCGTCTTTTTGCGCGCCCCTGTTGCCCATGCCCGGATCACGTCGCTGGATGTCAACGCGGCGCGGGTGATGCCCGGGGTTCGGGCGGTCTGGACCGCCGCCGATCTAGAGGAAGCCGGGGTCACCGGCTCTGTTCTTGGCGTGGTGTTGCCGGACCGGCGCGGGGGCAAGGGCGCAAAGCCGCATCGCCCGGCCCTGGCGCGCGACATTATGCACCATGTTGGCGAACCCGTGGTCCTTGTGCTGGCCGGGACGCGCGCGCAGGCGCTCGATGCGCTGGACGCTATCGTGCTCGATTTCGAGGACTTGCCAGCTGCGCTGGAACTGGAGCCCGGCGGCCCGCAAGTGCACGCGGAAGCGCCCGACAATATCGCGCTGGACTGGGAACTGGGGGATGACGCAGCCACCACGGCGGCCTTTGCCCGCGCGGCGCATGTCACTTGCCTTGATGTGCGGCAGAACCGGGTGACAGCGGCAAGCCTGGAGCCACGCGCCGCTCTTGCCAGATGGGACGGGCAACGGCTGCATTTCGCGTTCAATGGTCAGGGCGTCTGGACCATGAAACGCGAATTGGCGCAGCTTCTGGGTCTGAAGCCGGATCAGGTGCATGTCACGACCCCGGATGTGGGCGGCGGCTTTGGCATGAAAGTGATGGTCTATCCCGAACATGTGGCGCTTGCCGCGGTGGCGCGCAGCCTGGGCTGTGCGGTGGCCTGGGTGGCGGATCGTGGGGAATCTCTGGCCTCTGACAATGGCGGGCGTGACCTGAGCAGCCGTGCCGAAATGGCCTTCGATGCGGAGCATCGCATCATCGGCTACCGTGTCCACTCGCGCTTCAATCTGGGGGCCTATAATTCGCAATTCGGCCAGAACATCCAGACGGCGCTGTTTTCCAAGGTGCTGACCGGGGTCTACGACATTCGCGCGGCGCATCTGCGGGTGCAGGGGATCTACAGCAACACCACCCCGGTCGATGCCTATCGCGGTGCCGGCCGCCCTGAGGCGATTACCTTGCTCGAGCGCACAATCGACATGGCGGCCCGTGAACTGGGCCTGTCTCCGTTCGACCTGCGCACCCGCAATTTCATCCCCACACATGCATTCCCTTATCAAACTGCTGCCGGCGAAATCTATGATGTGGGCGATTTTCAGTGCCTGCTGGACCGCGCGCAGGCCTTGGGCGATGTCGCAGGCTTCGCGTCGCGCCGGGATGCAAGCGCGCAACGCGGGCTGCTGCGGGGTCTCGGGCTGTGCTATTACATCGAGGCGATCCTCGGGGACCCGACCGAGACCGCAACGCTGGAATTCACGGCAGAGGGCCGGGTGCGGCTGTATGTCGGCACGCAATCGAACGGGCAGGGGCATGAAACCGTCTATGCGCGCTACCTTGCAGGTCTGACGGGACTGGATGAAACTTTGATCGACGTGGTGCAGGGCGACAGCGACATCATCGCGCAAGGGGGCGGCACGGGCGGGTCGCGTTCGGTCACTGTGCAGACCACGGCCACGCATGGCATGGCCGAAGCTATGGTGGCAGAATTTGCGCAATTCCTTGACGCCGAGACCGGACGCGGACCCTTCGCATTCGAGGATGGCATTTTTGCCGCACCCGGCACGAACCAGCGTTTCACTCTGATCGAGGCGGCGGCGCTGGCGCGCGCTCGGGGGCGGGAGGATCTCTTGCGCCACAGTCGCAAGACGCGGCTGGACGGGCGATCCTATCCGAACGGAGTGCATCTGTGCGAGATTGAGATCGACCCGGAAACCGGTGAGCTCCGGCTTGACCGATATCTGGTGGTTGACGATTTTGGCAATCTGATGAATCCAGCGCTTGCGCAGGGGCAGGTACATGGCGGCGTCGCCCAGGGTTTCGGGCAGGCTGTGCTGGAAGAAATCCGCTTCGATGACGCGGGTCAGCTCTTGTCGGGCAGCCTGATGGATTATGCCCTGCCGCGCGCAGATGATTTCCCGTTGATCCGCTTTAGGTCGGAACCCGTGCCCTCTCTCAACAATCCACTGGGGATGAAGGGCTGCGGCGAGGCAGGCACAGTCGGTGCCCTGGCCGCGCTGTCCAACGCTGCACTTGATGCGCTTTGGGACCGTGGAGTGCGGCATGTGGACATGCCGCTTTCGCCGCAGCGCATCTGGGGATGGTTGCGCGAAACCTGACACGGCAGGCGCAGGGCGGCCGGATCGTAGTTCTGAGGACCCGTCGCAAGTGTAGACGCAGGCCATTCCTGCATGGGCTCTTCCTTGTTGAACGGGCTTTTGCGCGGGTCTTTTTCCGATCGGCCGCAAGATGTCGGCAAAGATTGTTCGGCGCCGCGCGACGGCTCTGACCTTGATTGCGGCATGGTTATGCTGGGTTTGCCGTCTACTCAAGTTTCGGCCTGAAATCCGGAAGCAAGAGCGTGTTCAGGCTCATCTGTCTAGCCCATGGTTCGTCCATACAGTTAAGAGAGATGTTGTCGTATGTTGCAGGTCATCTTCTGTTACAGTTCTTCGAATAAGGCCTGATACAGCGCCAGATTGCTCTCTCCCGGGGGCTGAGGCGCAGGGTCAACGCGCCCGCACGTCAGCATTTCACGCATCCATCTCGAACCCGTTGCCGCCGAAGCCTTCAAACACAACTCCGCGGCGCGCGCAGTTCCACCCTCCTCCATGCCGCTGAAATCATGCACGCGGCGGATTCGGCATAGGTGCTCACAAGATCCATCTTCCCGATCAGGATGAGGTATAACAGCAACCTTCTTGAACAACCCGCGATTCCCGTTTTCGCTGAAAGGCAGTCAACTGCCGCCCGACCTTGTGACAGGCCCTCCCCTTGCCTGAAGCCGCATTGCAAGGCGAGGGCAGCGATCGCGGTCAAAGGCGGGGCTTTGATCATGCGCCATGAGCGGCCGTCCTATCGTCTATCTTCGGTGTCATCGGGCAGTCTGCCCGCTGCCTTCAATAGCTGCGGATCAGCCCGACCAACCGGCCCTGCACCTCCACTTGGTCATCGCGCAACAGGCGGGTTTCATAGGCGGGGTTGGCGGCTTCGAGCGCGATCATCCCGTTCTGGCGACGAAACCGCTTCAGGGTTGCTTCATGCCCGTCGACAAGGGCAACCACGATATCTCCGTTATCCGCGCTGGTCTGCTCGCGGATCACCACGATGTCGCCGTCATTGATCCCGAGATCGATCATCGAGTCGCCCTGAACTTCCAGCGCATAATGCGTGGAGTTGCTCTTGAGCATGCTTCCCGGTACAGCGATATCTGACACGCGTTCGCTGATCGCCTCGATAGGCGTGCCGGCTGCGATACGCCCCATCACGGGGACGGACAACGCGGATGCCTCCACTGGAAGGCCGATTTTCGGTTTCGGGGCCTTGGGGGCAGCGCCGCCGTCGATAACACGTGCTTCAAAGCCGGATTTCGTCAGCACATCGGGAAGCTTGAGCACTTCGATTGCGCGCGCTCGGTGCGCGAGGCGCCGAATGAAACCACGTTCCTCCAGTGCTGTGATAAGACGGTGAATCCCGGATTTGGACCGCAGATCAAGGGCGTCCTTCATCTCGTCGAACGAGGGCGCAACACCGTCCCTGTCCATCCGGGTCTGTATGAGCTTGAGAAGTTCGATCTGCTTGCGAGTCAGCATCTGGGTTCCTCGATTTCCTAGCATGAACCGTTCTGTTCTATCAATGTTCTCGCGCAGTGTCAAGCTCTCAGAGCGGGATATACCGCATTTGTTCACCTGCCTTGCGGGCACCATCAAGCGCCGGATGCACAAGAAGGGCGTTTGCCTCTGCAAGCGTGCTCAACAACGCAGAGTCCTGATTTGCCATCGGCGTGATCGTCCGATCCGGGCCAAGGCGCGCGCGCAAGTAATGGGTGCGCGGGCCGTTGGCTGGGATGTCGAGGGCGAGCGTAGCGGTCGCACTGGGCATCGGATATGCTCCAAGCCCTTGCATGGCCCGCAAGGCAGGTCGCATAAAGAGGTGCGCACAAACAATTGAAGAAACAGGATTACCCGGGAGCCCCAGCATCATCGCACTGTCCATGCGCCCGGCCATCAAAGGCTTGCCGGGGCGCATTGCAACCTTGTAGAATGCGCGTTCTGCCCCCAGTGCTGCGCTCACATGGGCAACAAGGTCGTGGTCGCCGACCGAGGCTCCTCCGATCGTGACGATCATGTCAGCATCCAGTGCCAGTTCGAACACCGCGCGCAGGCGCGCCTCGGTATCGTGTGCAATCGGCAGAATGCGCGCGCGCGCGCCTTCCGCCTCCGCCATTGCCTTGAGAGCGAAGGCATTGGAGGCGATGATCTGTTCGGCGCGCGGCGTCTCGCCGGGCATGACCAGTTCATCGCCTGTCGCGATGATTGCCACATCTGGGCGTTTGCTGACGCAGACCGTGGCACGGTTCATCGCCGCCAGCAGGGCCAGTTCGACAGGGCGCAGGCGGCGGGGCGCGCTGATTGTATCTCCGGACGCGAAATCAAGGGCTTGTGGGCGGATGTGCGTGCTATCCTGAGGCGCGGACAGAAGCGTTACATCGGGGCCATCGCGGCGGGCATCCTCCTGAATCACGACCCGTGTCGCCCCATTGGGTACAGGCGCGCCGGTGAAGATGCGCACGGCCTCGCCCGGTTGGACATGTCCCCTGAAGGAATGCCCGGCTGCGACTTCGCCGACAAGCTTCAACCGGACACCCGCACGGACTGGATCGGCAACAGCATAGCCATCCATGGCGGAGGCCGCAAAGGGGGGCTGATCGCGCTGGGCCGTGACAGGGGCGCGCAGCACACGCCCCGCCGCTTCAGCAAGGGGTATGTCCTCTGTCCCGACGGGGTGGACCAGAGCAAAGACCCGGGCGAGGGCGTCTTCAACCGAGATCATGGATTTGCCGTGTAACGGCCGGATTTGCCGCCATCCTTCAATACAACCCGTGTTGCGGTGATGATCATGGACTTTTCGGCCGCCTTGAGCATGTCATAGACGGTCAGCGCCGCCACAGAGGCCGCCGTCAGGGCTTCCATCTCGACCCCGGTCTGGCCTGTGGTGCGCACTTCGGCGCGGATACGCACGCCAGGCAGGTCCGGATCGGGGGTCAGATCGACTGTGACCTTGCTGATCGACAGCGGATGACACAAAGGGATCAGGTCGGCGCAGCGTTTCGCCCCCATAATGCCTGCAAGCCGCGCAACCCCAAGCACATCGCCCTTTTTCGCGCGCCCCTCGGTGATCAGAGCCAGTGTTTCAGGCCGCATCTGGACTGCAGTTTCTGCGACCGCTACCCGCGCCGTATGGGACTTTTGCGATACATCGACCATATGAGCATGGCCTTCAGCGTCAAAATGTGTCAGTTTTTCCACATCACACCTTCACTGGCAGGATCGGGTTCGCCAGCAGGTGTCGCGTCGCAGCCGCCACATCATCCTGCCGCATCAGGCTTTCCCCGATCAGGAAACAGCGTGCGCCATAACTGGCCAGATCGGCCAGATCGTCCGGAGTATGGATGCCGCTTTCGGCAATCAGCATCCTGTCACGAGGCACAAGCGCGGACAGGCGACGGGTTGTTTCCAGCGTCACGTCGAACGTATTGAGATTGCGGTTGTTTACCCCGAGCAGCGGAGATTTTAGCGCCAGCGCGCGTTCCAGTTCATCCTCGTCATGGACCTCGACCAGAACATCCATTCCCCAGTGCCGGGCAGCATCCTCCAACTCCTGCGCCTGCATGTCCGAAACCGAGGCCATGATGATCAGGATGCAATCGGCATGCAACGCGCGGGCTTCGGCAACCTGATAGGTGTCATACATGAAATCCTTGCGCAAAGCTGGCAATGCAGTGGCCGTACGCGCCGCGGTCAGGAAGTGGTCCGCGCCCTGAAAGCTCGGGCCATCGGTCAGGACGCTCAGGCAGGTCGCACCGCCTCTCACATAGGCGCGGGCGAGCGCGGGCGGGTCGAACTCGGCGCGGATCAACCCTTTCGAAGGGCTGGCTTTCTTGATCTCGGCGATCAACCCGTAGCCAGTTGCCGCGTCTCTGCGCAGCGCATCGGCAAAGCCGCGCGGGGCCGGGGCCGCGGACGCCGCGCTTTCGACCGCGCTTTCGGGATGCGCCACTTTTCGGGCGGCGATCTCTTCCAGCTTGTAGGCCTTGATCTTGTCGAGAATGGTCGCCATGCGCGATCTCCGGGAATACTCAGGATTTCAGGGGGCTGATCCGGGCGAGGGTTTCGACCGCGCCGAGGGCCGCGCCCGAAGCAATGCTGTCGCGCGCCCGCTCTACCCCCTCGCGCAGGTTGCCAACCCGCCCGGCCACCAACAAGGCAGCGGCGGAATTGAGCAGGACGGCATCGCGATACGCCGCGCGCCCGCTTCCGGCCAGGACCGCGCGCAACTCCGCTGCATTTTCCCCGGGCCCTCCGCCCAGCAGGTCGGAAAACGGGTGGACTGGCAAACCTGCATCGTCCGGGTGCAGGCTGAACGCGCGCAACGCTCCATCCCCCAGCGCAACGACCTCGCTTGGCGCGGCAATGGACAACTCGTCCGTGCCGTCCCCGCCATGCACGAGCCACGCGCGCGTCGTGCCAAGGGCGAGGAGGGTTTCGGCCATCGGGCGCAGCAGATCGGCAGAGAATGCGCCGGTCAACTGATATTTCACCCCCGCCGGGTTGGTGAGCGGCCCGAGGATATTGAAGATCGTGCGCGTGCCAAGCTCCATGCGCACAGGCCCCACATGGCGCATGGCCGGGTGGTGCATGGGGGCCATCATGAAGCCGATCCCGGCCTGTTGCAGGGCCTGCTCGACAATCGCAGGCCCCACCATCACATCGATCCCCAAGGCCCCCAGCGCATCGGCCGCGCCGGATTTCGAGGACAGATTGCGATTGCCATGCTTGGCCACCGGCACGCCTGCGCCGGCCACGACGAACGCTGTGGCGGTCGAGATGTTGAGCGTACCCTTGCCATCTCCGCCCGTGCCGACAATGTCCATGGATCCTTCGGGCGCGCGGACCTTCACGCATTTTGCGCGCATCACTGCGGCGGCGGCGGCATATTCATCAACCGTTTCGCCCCGTGTGCGCAGCGCCATCAGGAAACCGCCGGTCTGTGCCGGGGTTGCCTGCCCCTCGAACAGGAGGTTGAAGGCAGCCTCGGCCTCAGCCCGCGTCAGGGCGCGGGTAGCGGCAAGGCCGATCAGGGGTTTGAGATCCTCCATCAGGCGGCCACCGCAGTCTGATCAAGGAAGTTCCGCAACAGGGCGTGACCATGTTCGGACCGGATGCTCTCGGGGTGAAACTGCACGCCCTCGATCGGCAGGGTGCGGTGGCGCAGTCCCATGATCAGGCCGTCTTCCAGCCAGGATGTGATTTCCAGACAGTCAGGCAGCGAGTCGCGGTCCACCACCAGCGAATGATATCGCGTGGCCATCAGCGGTGAAGGCAGATCGTGGAACACGCCTTGTCCGGAATGATGCATCGCGCCCAGCTTGCCATGCACGATCTGCGGCGCGCGCATGACATGGCCGCCAAAGGCCTGCCCGATGGTCTGATGGCCGAGGCACACGCCAAGGAGCGGGATGCGCGCTTCGGCGGCAGCGTGGGTCAGCGCAAGGCAGATGCCCGCCTGATCGGGGTCGCAAGGGCCGGGCGACAGAACGATGGCCGCAGGGCGCAGCGCCATCGCCTGTTGCACGTCCAGTGCATCATTGCGATGGACCTGGATTTCCGCCCCCAGTTCACCCAGATAATGGACGAGATTATAGGTAAAACTGTCGTAATTGTCGATCAGTAGCAGCATGCGAGGTTTCCGGGCGATAGGGCCAGTTGACGACTACATGCCCGTGCCTTGGGCAAGAGGTCAAGGGGCGGGTGCCAATCGGTTTGATCCGGGCAGGCATTTGTGCCAGAATCCCGATGTGCAGAGCAGGTGACGCGGCACGATCTCGCAAGTTCACATGGGGCATTGGCGTGAAAAGCAGTCTTCTTGCAGGCATGGGAACAGGGGTGGTACTTGTTGCAGCAGGGGCTGTCGGGACGACTTTGGTCTTCCCGCCTGCGCCTGTGCAGGACCGGGCTGAGCAATATGTCCCGGCTTTGGCGTCTTCAGAAACCGGGGATAGTCCTGCTTTGCCGCCAGCGCAAACGGCAACACCAGCGGATAGGGAGATGGTGCCGGAAGATAGCGCAGAGCCCGCATCAGAAGATGACCGAGAGGTTGCAGCGGATGTCACGCTGACACCAGACCCGCCTGCCGATGCCGCCACGGAGGCGGGCGAAGAGACTTTGACCGGGCTGGCCCCCGAATCCGTGCCCGAACCGCTTTCAGAGCCGTTGCCACTGAATATCGGTGCGCTCGCGGCGCTGGCGCGCTCCGAGGTTTCCGGCGATGATCCTGTCGCAGATGTTGCCCCGGTGGCACCTGAACAGGACGCCATGCCTTCCCTTGCCGATCTGCCTGTCATCCGCAGACCCGAGCCGCGCACAGAGCGCGCGCCCGCGCTGCCGCAGATGCTACCCCCGCCGCCGGACACCCCGCTTGCGAACTCTGTGGAGGCCGACCCGCCCGAATCGGTTGCCGAAGACGACGCCCCAGAACGCAGTACCTTGCAGCCAGATCGTGTGACGATGCCCGGCAGGCCTGTTACTGGTCTGGTCCGCATCGACGCCGACCCGTTCCTCCCCGGCACGGGGCAGGGTCTGCCCGAAGCGCCGGAACAGCCCCCCTCGACGGCGCTGGAACGCAATTCCCTGTATGCCGGGGGCGACACCGGGGCTGCACGCATGGCACTGGTGCTTAATGATCCCGGCCTGCCGACGCCGCTTCGACGTGACCTGGCGGCGCTTGATTTCCCCTTCACGATCGCACTCAACCCGCT
>SLQN01000262.1 GCA_007131465.1 Paracoccaceae bacterium | reverse complement strand
GCGCTCGGGCTCGACACACTCATCTGCGCGGAGCTCTTGCCGGACATCGAGGCAATGATGGTGCGCGGCCTCAATGCGCAAATGAAGGCTGAACGAGATGGCTGAGAAAAGGGTGTCCGTGCGCCTTGCCGTCGTCGGCGGCCGCGAGGTGCGCGCCGAGCTGCAGGGCATCGGCGATGCGGGCGAACAGGGCATGCGCCGCCTCTCGCGCGAGATGGATGCGGCAAACACGCGCGTCGCCGCCTTTTATCGCCGGGTTCAGATTGCCGCCGCTGCGGCTGCAGCAGCCTTTGCTGCCGGCGCAGCGGCGATGATCCGCTCTGGCCTGCAGGTGATCGACGCTCAGGCCAAGCTTGCAGCTTCGCTCAACACCACCGTCGAGAGCATCCAGGTGCTGGAGCGCGCCGGTGATCTGGCCGGCGTCTCCATGGGCGAGATCGAACAGGCCACGATCCAGCTGACCCGGCGCCTCAGCCAGGCTGCAACGGGCACCGGAGCGGCGGTCGGCGCGCTCGAACGTCTGCGGCTTACCTCTGAAGAGCTGCAGCGCCTTCCCCTCGACCAGCGCATCGCCGCCATCCAGGAGGCTCTCGCCCGCTACGTGCCCGAGGCCGAGCGTGCGGCGGTCGCCTCGCAGCTCTTCGGCGATCGCGCCGCACTGACCTTCCTGCGCATCGATACAGCAACGCTGCGCACGGCGACACAGGACGTGCAGGATTTCGGGGTGGCGGTCTCGCAGACCGATGCGGCCCAGATCGAGCGCACCAATGACGCGATCTCGCGCCTCGGACTGATCTGGCGCGGCCTGTCGAACCAGCTGGCGGTCGCAGCCGCTCCGGCGCTCGAAGCTGTCGCTGATGCGCTTGCGGCAATGGCGCGCACGACAGGTCCGCTCGGGCAGGCCATTCGGCTGCTCTTCGACAATATCGGGCGCCTGGCTTCGATCGCTGCCGCCTTTGTGGGGCTGATCGCCGGGCGCTTTGTCGCCAGCATGGTGGTGGCGGCTGTCTCGGTGCGTGGTCTTGCCACTGCGCTCGTTTTCCTGCGCGGGGCACTCATCCGCACCGGGATCGGCGTGCTGGTCGTCGCGGCGGGCGAGCTGATCTATCAGTTCGGACGGCTGGTGCAGGCAACAGGCGGGTTTGGCGCAGCGCTCAATCTGCTGGGCGATGTGGCGCGTGAAGTGTGGGACCGGATCGGCCTGCTCGTCGAAGTTCTCAAGAATCGGATTGCCGCAGCCTGGCTCGGCATTCAGGCGAGCGTGGCGGATGCCTTGCAAGGTGCCCTCGAGGCTGTTGTCGGCTTCGGCAATCAGGCCGTCAACATCTTCCAGGGCGCGTTCGACGCCATGGTGGCGATCTGGAGCGCGCTGCCCTCTGCCATCGGCGACTTCACCATCCGGGCGGCGAATGCGCTGATCTCGGGCGTGGAACGCATGCTCAATGGCGCGGCGCGCGGCATCAACAGTTTCCTCGACGGTGTCAATGCCGGTCTTGCCGCGATCGGCATCGAACGCACGATCACGCTCGTGCCCGAGATCGATCTCGGACGCATCGAGAACACGTTTGCAGGGGCGGCCGAGCGCGCGGGAAGCGCTGCGAGCACGGCTTTCGCGGCGGCCTTCGAGACCGAGGCGTTTCGGGTGCCGGATCTCGGCTTCTCCGCCTTTGCAGAGGATGCCCGGCTTGCTGCCGAGGGCGCGCGGGAGACGGCGGATGCGCTGGGTCAGCTTGCTGGCGCGCCGCTCGAATCCGTCGCCGCGCTCCGCGAAGCCATGGCCGGGGCAAGCAGCGAGATCGATGAGGCCGCAATCGCCACCGAACGGCTCGATGATGCATTCGCGGCGATTGGTGGAGGCAGCGGTGATGAGGCAGGCGGCGGTGAGCGAAGTGGTGGCGCGGGCGCCAGGGGATCGGCTGGCCGTGCGGCAGCGGCAAGCCGCGAAGCCGGCCAGGAGATCAAGGCAGCCGCTGACGAGGCCGCAACGGGTTGGGCCGCCGTCAGGGAGGAGCTTGCGCGCTATGCGGAGGAAGCCGGAAACTGGGGCAAGGGGCTCGGGCAAGCGCTCACCAGCGCCTTCCGCTCAGCCGAGGACGCTTTCGTCAAGTTCGTGACGACCGGCAAGTTCGACTTCAAGGCGCTCGCCGACAGCATCCTGGCCGACATCACCCGCATTGCGCTGCGCTCTGCGATCCTCGGGCCGCTCGCCAACGCGCTCGGTGGCATTGGTGGCGGCATGGGCGGTGGCATGGGTGGTGGAATGGGTGGTGGAATGGGAGGCGGTGGCGGGCTCTTCGGCAGCCTGTTCGGCGGCGGTGGCGGCATCCTGTCGGGCATCTTTCATGCGGGCGGCATTGTCGGCGCCCCTGTGCCGCAGCGGCTCGTCCCGGCGCTCGCCTTTGCCGGCGCGCCACGCCTGCATGGCGGCGGCATGGTGGGTGGCATGGCTGGCCTGCGCCCCGACGAGGTGCCCGCCATCCTGCAGCGGGGCGAGATGGTGCTCTCGCGCTCGCAGATCGCGGCGATGGGGTCGGCCCACGAACGGCAAGCGCCCGTCAATGTGGTGATGAACATCTCGACGCCCGACGCCAACAGCTTCCGCTACGCGCAAGGCCAGATCGCCGCTGAAGCCGCCCGCGCCATGGAGCGCGCGCGCCGAAATCTCTGACGGACTTGAGCCATGAGCGGAATTCACGATGAGCGGTTTCCAAGATGAGCGGATTTCACGAGGTGCAGTTCCCGCCCGGTATTTCCTATGGGGCGTCCGGCGGGCCGGGCTATTCGACGACGGTGGTGACCACCGTGTCGGGGCACGAGCGCCGCAACTCGAACTGGGCCGCAGCGCGGGGCAAATGGAACGTGGCGCATGGTCTCAAGAAGCGGGAACAGGTCGCCGCACTGATCGCCTTTTTCCGCGCCCGCAGGGGCCGCGC
>SLQN01000230.1 GCA_007131465.1 Paracoccaceae bacterium | reverse complement strand
GAGAGAAACTGACCCGCCGGATCGCGCAATATCACCAGTAACTTCAACGCCTCAAACCCGATATCGGACATGATCTTGTGCCAC
The DNA here is from genome assembly GCA_007131465.1 of Paracoccaceae bacterium. GTDB lineage: Bacteria > Pseudomonadota > Alphaproteobacteria > Rhodobacterales > Rhodobacteraceae > Roseinatronobacter. Next base: position 2,849 of record SLQN01000230.1, on the reverse strand, counting down.
GCCCTCAGATGTGTGCCAGCACTCAGCGGCACCAGCATCAATTCGCTTGAAACGACAACGCCACGACAGCCCTGCGCTTCAGCTTTCTGCCTTGCGTCTTTGAGCTTTTGAGCCAGATAGTCCCAATCGCCCGCCTGTGTCTTCTGGGCCAGCAAACGGCCGTTGCCTGCGGAAATCCGACCGGCCCTCATGCAGCGCTCATCATAACTTGTGCCCTGCGGGAAAAAGACTCCCTGCCGATGCAGGTCTTCCCGACCGCGCGCGCACATCGTTTGCAGAAACGAGCTTCCGGTCTTCTCTGTCCCGATGTGAAGAAAAAGCTGCACCTGTTCAGTCAGCCCCGACCCTGTCCTGCACTGGTGCTGTCCCGGACTTACCCGACCCTGGCCGCACCAACTCGACGAGCATGTAATCGTTGGGAAGGTCGCCCAGTACATGCGACGACGGGTTGTTCGCATGTGAGCGAATGACGGCATGGTTATGTCTGGAAATGGTTGTCATGCATCTGAACCCCGTATTCCAGGCTGTGTTGTAGAGGATATCGTTCATGACACGTCCGATTCCCCGCCCCTCCCAGTCCTGATCAATGAATCGTCCCACAAAGCACTTCTTGTTCCAGAAACAGCGCAAAAAGAAATAACCGACCAGTGCGTCATCTCTGAAAGCACCGAACATCAGGAATGCAGGGTCTCTGGCCAAGCGTGATACAGTTTGCAGGTCGAAACTATGCGGTTTAAAAAACTCTGTCCTTTTCTCCGGCTGCCTGCTCAGGAATTCGGAAACATCGTGGCTGTGCCCGTCATCAAGCAGACAGAACCTGAAGCCGTCAAGCATGTTGGTTTCGAGGCACCTTCTGGCACTGGCCGTGATCTGCCTGCTATGCATCAGTCCGAACAGAACCGAGTTGGAAACTTCGATCCCGCGCCAGACGAATGGAAGCCTGTGCTTCAACTTCAAAAGAAGCCCAATCATCCGCAGCACTCCAGACGTTGCTTCAACCCGCGCCCCACCGGTAGCTGCCAGACCAGCTTGCACCAGTCGTGATTGCCCTCGATCAACCCTGGCCCGTCGGGCGTGATGACGATATCCCAGCCGATCGACCTGTTCTGCGGATGCAGAACACTCGCGGCCCTCGCAAGGGCCAGCGTCTCGGGCCAGAACGGGATCCGGAACCCTTCGATTGGCCTGCCGGTCACCGGGTGAACAGCCTCGGGCTGCCGCGTTATGTCGGAATAGACGCCCGGCCCGGTAACTTCGCCTGTGGCGTCATCGACGGGCGCTGCAAGATTGCCTGCCGCCAGATTGTCCACTTCGGAATTCACCGAAATACGCAGGCGGCAGCCAAGGATATGGCACTGATTTTTCTCGTCCAGCGCCGTGAAGATGCGCACTGTGTTCACCCCCGCAGGCGACAGACGCATCAGATCGGGATGTTGCACAAGACCTTCTTCCACAAGATCATAGCCCTCGCGCACCATCATGGGGACAACATCTGCCGCTTTGAGCGTCGCGGAGTCGACAAAGGCAATCCCGACCCCGCAATTGCCCCGCGCGGGTTTGAACACCAGCCGGTCATGTTCGCGCAACAGCGTTTCCACCAGCTCCGGCGTCGCTTCCAATTCGGCACGCGTGTAAAGATCATGCCGGAAAAACTGGCGATAGGCAGCATGAAAGAGGCACTTGTCTTCCAGGATCATACGCTTGTCAGGAGGGTTGGCCCGCTTCTGAAATTCATACATCGTGCCGGTTCCCGCCCATCTGGGCTTTTCTTCCGCCGACAGATCGTAGAACCGGAACTGATAATACTCCAGAATGGAGATGTTGTAGCGCAGACTGTCGTGCAGAACGCGCGCCCATTGGGCAGGGCGGGACCAGCCTTTTCGGCGGCGGACATGGTCCATGAAGACCGCCAGTCTGGCCGTATCAAGCCGCCGAAGGTAATAGGCGAAATAGGCCAGACGTCTGGGAAACTGCATCATGAGGTTGTGTCGATTCGTTGTGCGAGATCGCCCGCGCCAATGAATTCCACATCCGGCCAGCGCCTGACAATGGCCTGCAAAAGCTGCTTCAAGGCCTGCAGACCGGCGCGCCTGTTGGCAGGATCGATATGGCCGCAGAAATTGACGCGATGCGAACTGATGATGGCAGGTTTTCCCCAACGAAAGGCGGCGGCGACCTGCCGCAAAGCCAAAGCGACGGAGTCGCGCGACTGCGATCCGGTCGGCTCGAACACGACATTGCGCACGATGTTGACATGCTTTTGTCCCTTGCGCCGCCCAAGGAAATTGACCTCGCGGATGGTTCGCCCTGCCTCTATCCGTCGCAACGTGTAGAACGGCTTGTGGATGGCCTGCACACCCAATTCCTCCAGCGCCGGATAGAGCGCGGGGTGAAGTTCCTGCGCTGGCGGCGTGAAGGTCACAGAGCGCAGCCCGTAAACCTGTTCAAACAGCCTCAGACCCTCTGCGATGATCTCGCGGTGGCGGATAATATCCGCCCGGTCCACAAAACCGAAAGCATGGGTAAACCCGACCCCCGGCATGGTCGGTTCCTCTGTCAGACCCACAACCGAGCGGTTCTCGAAATTGGCCCGCAAATCCGCGTCATGTCTCTGAAGTTTCTTTTCAATCAGGGCGACATTCAGATGCTCGCGTCCATGGAATTGCGGCGCCAGCAGATTGCTGCGCATCCCCTGCTGCCACAGCGCCCAGGCGCCCTCATAGGCGTTCGGGTCTTCGGCCGCACGGCGGGCGAAGGTCGTCGTGACCGGCTCCAGCCGATAGTCTGTCGGTGTTCCGGTCATTGCCTCGAAATCCGGATTGGCCGCCAGCGCATAAGGGGTGAAGATT
>SLQN01000455.1 GCA_007131465.1 Paracoccaceae bacterium | reverse complement strand
CGCCTCCTATGCGAGAGGCTCTGCGCCAGGACATCCGGCGTAACCCTCGAACCAGCATACTGTGAGACGGGTCGCCCTATCTCAGGCGAACATGTGGTCTAGGACATTCGATATATTTCAGACTTCGGTCGCTGCTGTGGGCTCCAAGCGGTCATTCATAAATCAACGCAAGCGTCCCTGAACCTGTCTTGCTACGAAAACCCTACCCCCACATCACCGGCTGCACGGAATATCCGATATAGAGCGGGTGCTTCGGGTGGCCGTCCTTGGTCAGCCCCAGATGCCAAAGCGGCTGGCCCGTGGCGCGCAGCAGCGCCTCGACCTGCGGGCCGCGGCCCAGATGCGCGCCATGCGTGCCCCAGGCGCAGATGATCCGGTCGGCCCATGTGGCACTTTCAAGGATCGCGGCGTCATTCTGAGGCCCGACCGGATCGGTCATTGCGCGCATGGCGCGCGGGTCGGTGGCACGGAAGGCGAAGATGTTGCACACCCGGAACGCGCCGAACCCCAACGCGCGCGCGCGACGTTCGCAGCGCTCGACCGTCGGGTCATTCTGCACTTCGGTCGCGGTAGAGGGGTTGAGCATCACGAACAGTGCGCGCCCCTGTCCAGGCGCCCAGGTGCGCGTCAGCAGATAGCGATACGCCTCGCACAGGGAGTAGATGGCTGTTGAGGCGGCATCGCCCTTGATATGCTGGCGGGTGATCATGTGGCACGATCCATGCGGCCGCAAGGCAGGGCAGGCGCAGGGGAGTTTTTTCTGCGCCGTGCTGAAACTTTTCCGAACGCGCTTTCGTCTCCTGTCATGCCCGCGCCGAAACCGCGGGAGCGGCCCTTGGGTCTTGCCCCGAAGCGCTGCTTCACACCAGATTGGAGAAGACTCATGCGAAAACTATCCCTGATCGCCCTTCTGAGCGCCATGTCCTCCCCCGCCTTTGCGCAGGATGCCCCCGCAGGCGCGCAGGCCACCGGCTGCGAGATTTCCGCCTTCGAGGCTGTTCGCAGCGACCGGACCGGCGAAATCCTGTACTGGACGAACAGCACATGCCGCGGGGCGCGGTCCGGCTCTGATAACATTATGATGGGCGACGTCATTATGATGGGCGATGGCATGATGGAAGGTGGCATGATGAGTGACAAGATGATGAGTGACAGCTAACCCCTGACTGCCCGCAGCCCCGGCCCGCCAGTCGCGCGGGCCGGGGTGTTGCTGGCGCGACGTCCGTCATTCCTGCACGAAGACACGGCTGGGGTGCAATTCGCCTGCCTTGTAGCGGCCCACAGCGACTGCCCGGCCCTCATAGCTCGCCCAGGCCGCGTCGCCATATTCGACAGATGACGCCAGCACCATGCCGGGATTGCCGTTGCGCAGCCTTGCCGCCCCTTCCGCCGTGGCAGGCAGTTCGGGAAGATCGGCCAGCCCGGCCTCGATCGGGAGCAGATACGCGTCAAGTGCGGGGTCCTGCGCCAGCGCCTCGATCTCGGCAAGGCTCAGGCCATCGGCGGCATCGAACGGGCCGGACCATGTACGACGCAGCCACGCCACATGGCCATGACAGCCCAGCGCAGCCCCCAGATCGCGCGCAACAGAGCGCACATAACCGCCCTTGCCGCAGACCATTTCCAACTCGACATGATCGGGGTCAGGCCGTGCGATCAATTCGAGGCTCTCGACCCAGAGGGGGCGGGCGGCAAGCTCCATTTCCTCGCCTGCGCGTGCAATGTCATAGGCGCGTTCCCCTTCCACCTTTACGGCGGAAAACTGCGGCGGAACCTGCTCGATCTCGCCCCGGAACGCGCCCAGCGCTGCGTTGATTTCGGCATCAGTGGGGCGTGCGGCGCTTTCAGCGATCACTGTGCCTTCGGCATCATCGGTGGTGGTGGCCTGCCCAAGCCGCACCATGAAGCGGTAGCATTTCAGCGCATCCGTGATGTAGGGCACGGTCTTCGTGGCCTCGCCCAGAGCGATGGCCAGAACGCCCGTGGCCGCCGGGTCCAGCGTGCCGGCATGGCCTGCCTTCTGGGCCTGAAACGCCCAGCGCACCTTGCCCACCACAGCTGTCGAGGTCGCGCCTGCGGGCTTGTCCACGACCAGCCAGCCCGATATGGCGCGGCCCTTGCGCTTGCGTCCCATGACACCCTCATTGATCAGCGTTGCGGCCTGCTAATTGCTGGGGGCGTCCGCGTCAACAACCTTGCCCACGATCGGGCCCAGAAGCGTGCCCCAGTCCGACCGCCGCAGCCCCGGCGCATGCAGGCGCGAGACATTGCCGTCGATATACAGCGCCTGCGGCATTTCCAGATGCTCGCGGAAGAACCGCGCGAATTCATAGAAATTGACCGGGGTGTTGGAAATGGCGAAGACGGCGCGTTTGCCATCGGCCGAGACGCCCACGCCATTGCGGATCAGGCGCGAGTCCGACTCCTCGATGAAGCGCGGATGATAGGCGCCGTCGATCACCAGCATCGGGCCTGACTGCATCGCATGGCGACACTCCGGTCTGTCAGCGGCGAAGCGGCGGCTTTCGATCAGCATGAAGCGCGCGGGCTGGATGCAGAACACGCCATTGGGTAAAAGTCCGAAATTGCCCGGCCCCGCGCTTGTGACCAACCTTGAGAGTTCTTCGCCCGCCTCGATGTAAAGCCCGACCGGGCTGCGGTCGGGGTGATACATGCTGCCATTCATCGCAAAGGCCAGTTTCTTGCCCTTACGCGCCAGCGCATCATCGACGGTGCGGAAATTGCCGAAGACCTGGGTTTCCTTGGCGTAAAGGAACAGGCGGATATCATCATCCGCCCGAGCCGTGCAATGCGTGAAACTCGCGCCTAGATGGTCACTGCGCTGGCATGCGGCCTGCGCCGGGGCCGCGCCCAGCAGCACGGCGAGGGCGAGGGCGAGGGCGAGGGCCAGTCTAGCTGCGGTCTTCATCATCCT
>SLQN01000226.1 GCA_007131465.1 Paracoccaceae bacterium | reverse complement strand
GGCGACACGAACCGCGACGCGCGGCGTGCCGAGATCGGCCAGCGCAAATCGGCCTGGGCGCAGCAGCTCTCCTCGATGGATCATGAACAGGATGATCCGGGCACGACATGGAACGAACGCGCCCGCGCCGCGAAACCCGACTGGATGTCGCCCCGCATGGCGTGGCGTGCGATTCAGGCAGCATTGCCGAAAGAGGCGATCATTTCGTCCGATATCGGCAATAACTGCGCCATCGGCAACGCCTATCCGAGCTTTGACGAGGGCCGCAAATACCTGGCCCCCGGCCTGTTCGGGCCGTGTGGCTATGGCCTGCCTGCGATTGTCGGCGCGAAGATCGGCTGCCCGGATGTGCCGGTCGTGGGCTTTGCGGGCGATGGGGCTTTCGGCATTGCCGTGACCGAACTGACCGCGATTGGCCGCCCCGAATGGCCCGCGATCACCATGATCGTGTTCAGAAACTACCAGTGGGGCGCGGAGAAGCGCAACTCGACCCTGTGGTATGAAGACAATTTCGTCGGGACGGAACTGGATGAAGGGGTCAGCTATGCCGGGATTGCACAGGCCTGCGGTCTGAAAGGCGTTCAGGCCCGCACGATGGAGGAACTGACCGCCGCCTTGCACACCGCGATCACCGACCAGATGACGCATGGCAAGACCACCTTGATCGAGGCGCTGATCAATCAGGAACTGGGCGACCCGTTCCGCCGCGATGCGATGAAGAAGCCGGTGGCGGTGGCCGGGGTCGACCGGGCCGACATGATGCCGCAGACTGTCTGACCGCGCATGATGCCGTCCATCTCCGCGCTCGGACTGGCGCCCTGGCAGATGGCCTATCTGGCCTTGTGCATTCTGGGTGCCGCCTGGGTGCGGGGATATTCGGGGTTCGGCTTTTCGGCGCTGGTCGTCACGTCGGCAGCACTGGTCACGGACCCTGTGCCCTTTGTCGCGGCGCTGGTCATGTGCGAGATTGTGCTGAGCTTCGGGCAGGCGCGCGGGGTTGTCGCGCAGATCGACTGGCGGCGCATGTCTGGCATGCTGGTGGGCGCGAGCGTGGTCATGCCCTTCAGCTTCGCGCTGATTGCGCGGTTGGGCGAGGATGTGGCGCGCATGGCGATTTCCGCGATGGTGCTGGTTATCTGCCTTGCGATGGCGCGCGGTTTCCAGTTCGGGCGCGAGATCGGCACGCCCGGCAATCTGGTCGCGGGCGCGGCGTCCGGGTTGGCCAATGGTGCAGCGGCAGGGGGCCTGCCGATTGCCGTCTATCTGGCGGCGCAGCCTGTTGCCGCGCCTGTGTTTCGCGCAACGATGATTGCCTATCTGACGCTCTTGTGCCTGATCGCACTGCCCGTGCTGTGGTGGGCGGGGCTGCTTGTCGGGCAAAGCTTCATGATCCTTGCGCTTATGGCCCCTTTCATGGGTTTGGGCCTGTGGGTCGGGGGGCGGCGCTTTACCTCGGCGAACCCGCAGGATTTCAAGAAATTCACGCTGCTGCTGCTGATCGTTCTGTCAGGGCTGGGGCTGGCGCGCAGCCTGTGGGGGGTGTTGTGATGCAAGGTCCGATCCTTGTTCTGAATGCCGGGTCATCCTCGATCAAGCTGACGCTGTTCGCACCGGACCTGACGCAACTGCTGACTGGGGTTGCCGACGGCATCGGCGGGCAATCGCGCCTGCGTCTGGGAACAGAGGCCCGCGCCCTGTCGCTGCCGGACCATGATGCAGCCCTGCGCGCGGTATTCGAGGGCCTGTCCGCGCGCGGGATCACGCTGGACGGGCTGGGCGTGGTCGGTCATCGGGTCGTGCATGGGGGGCGGGATCTTACCCGCCCTGTCCGCATCACCCCTGACATTCGCAAGGGTATCGCGGCCTGCATTCCGCTGGCACCCTTGCACAACCCCCATAACCTTGCTGCCATCGACGCCATTGCGCGCCTTGCGCCGGATGTGCCGCAGACGGCCAGTTTCGACACGGCCTTTCACAGCACCAACCCCGATCTTGCCGCCCTCTACGCCTTGCCCCGCACCTATGCCGCGCGCGGAATCCGTCGCTATGGGTTCCACGGGCTGAGTTACAGCGCGCTGGTGCGCAACATGCCCAGTGTGACCGCTGCGCCCTTGCCCCGCCGCGTTCTGGCCTGCCATCTGGGCAATGGCGCGTCACTGTGTGCCATCCGCGACGGGCAATCGGTTGCCACCACGATGGGCTATTCGCCACTGGAAGGGCTGACGATGGGCACCCGCTCGGGCAGTCTGGACCCGAATGCGGTGTTGCGTCTGGTCGAGGAGGACGGGGTGGAGGCGACGCATCGCCTGCTTAATCACAAGGCGGGGCTTCTGGGCCTGTCAGGGCTGAGTGCGGACATGCGTGCGCTGTCGGAAGATGACAGCGAAGACAGCGCCTTTGCCGTCGCGCATTTCGGCTATTGGGCGGCGCGGCATGCGGGCAGCATGATCGCGGCGATGGGCGGGTGCGATGCGATCGTCTTTACCGGCGGGATCGGCGAGAATGCCGCTGCTGTCCGGGCGGATATCGCAGGCTATCTGGACTGGCTGGGCGTGGCGATCGACCCCGAACGCAACCAGCGGGGTGGCCCTGCGCTGCATCGGGACGGGGCGCAGGTCATGGCTTGGGTCATCGCGGCAGATGAGGAACGCGAAATCGCCCGCGATGCGGCTTCGCTGCTGGAACGGATGCAGTAGATTATCCGGCACGCGCGTTGCTGGACTGGTTGCCCGGAAGATGGGTTGTTGCGCGCGCCATATGCGGTAGGTTGCGACTTCCTGACCATGTCAGTCCGGAGAGGCTGAATGTCGGTGGGACTGCGACCATCGGGGCTGCCATGCCGCCGGACTTGTCTGACGCCCGTGGCGACACCAGATAACGGGAATGCGGTCCCGTCCAGCGCTGGCCCATTTGCGGCAGGCCCCTGCGCACTATG
>SLQN01000307.1 GCA_007131465.1 Paracoccaceae bacterium | reverse complement strand
TGCTGTTCTACGGGGATTTCAAGCAGTGGACGACCGGACGCATCGGGACAGGCACGCCGTTCATGTTCCTGATCCTGCTGCCGCTGAGCTATTTCGTGGTAAGCTGGAGCTTTCGCAAGCAATTCGGACACCATTTCCGCGACATGATCGACGGGATGGACCGGTCGCGCGCGGGGATGTTTGACGCGGGCCGCTGGATTGGGCTTCTGGCGGCGGCAATGGTGCTGTCCTTCCTTGTCGCCACGACCCTGACCATGATCGGCTATGACCCGCGCGGCAGCTTCATCGACACCTATCAGCAGCGCAATGCGCTGGTGGTGGGCTTCATCATGGCCTTTGCGGTTATCCCGAACATCTACACGCTGGCCGAAGATGCGCTGAATTCGGTCCCCGGCCATCTGCGCGCGGCGTCGCTGGCCTGCGGGGCGACGCCCTGGCAGACGGCGCGCTGGGTGGTGTTGCCGACGGCCGCCTCGGGCGTCTTCTCGGCGGTGATGATGGGCATGGGCCGCGCTGTGGGCGAAACGATGATCGTGGTCATGGCGGCAGGAAACACGCCGATCATGGAGTGGAACATCTTTTCGGGCCTGCGCACGCTGTCGGCGAATATCGCGATCGAATTGCCCGAAGCCGTGAAGGATGGCACGAATTACCGCGTGCTGTTCCTTGCGGCGCTGACGCTCTTCATCATGACCTTCATCATCAATACGGGCGCGGAACTGATCCGCCAGCGCTTCCGCAAGCGCGCTTTCAATCTGTAATCTCGGGGCCTGGGGACAGACATGACCAGCTTGAACGAACAATACCCACCTGCCTCCGGGGCCGCCGGGGCGGCGGGGGTCGCGGCGAAGGACGCTGTCGCGCCCCGCGCGCGCCGTCGCTATTCGGCCGATCTGTCCGCTTTGGGGGAACCGGCACTCTGGGGGTTCGGCGGCGCGCTGGCGCTGGGGATCATCCTGATTGCAGGCTTCCTCATGATCGTGCTTTACAACGGCGCGACGACCTTCTGGCCCAAACCGATCGACCGGGTCGAACTGACCGACGGCACGGTCATTGCCGGGGTCGAGCGGCGCGGGACGATCTTTCGCCCCGATCTGCCGCGCCTGACCGAAGACCAGCGCGCCGAGGTCGAGGCCAATGATGGCTTTGCTTATCGCACGCTTTATCAGACCGCCAATTTCGACCTTTATGGCGATGACTTCCAGTGGGTCGCGGATTTCGAGACTGCGGCCATCACCCAGCCTGAAGATTTCTACTATTTCGAGCGGCAGGTCTGGGGGGTGTTCGTCGGGCGCATTGCCGGGATGACCATTGATGGTCAGGAAATGGCCTATGACGCGAATGTCCTGCGGCGCGAGCAACGCGCGGCGCGGCAGCGGTTTGAGGAAATGCGCAACATCGAACGGCGCGAAATCGGGGGGCTGAATTACCAGATCGAGCGCGAGCGACTGAACCAGCGCCGCGCGGTTCTGCGTCAGGGCGAAGCTGCGGCGGCGGAAACGGTCGCGGCATCGCAGGCCCGTATCGCCGAGCTTCAGGCCGAATTTCAGGAATTGCAGGCCCGCGTGAACGAAATCCGCGCGACCGACCGTCGCTATACGATCACGATGGAAGAAGTGGGCGGGCGTCAGATCACCCCGGAAATCAGCCAGATCGTGCGGTATTTCCCGGCCAACACCATTGGCCTTACCGACAAGCTGGGCATCTATTTCTCGCGCTGGTGGGAATTCGTCTCGACCGAACCGCGCGAGGCGAATACCCAGGGCGGGGTCTTGCCGGCCATCTTCGGCACGGTCGCGATGACCTTGCTGATGGTGATCTTCGTGGCCCCCTTTGGCGTGATCACCGCGCTTTACCTGCGCGAATATGCCAAACAGGGGCGAGTCACCTCGATTGTTCGCATATCGGTCAACAATCTGGCGGGTGTGCCGTCGATTGTTTACGGGGTCTTCGGGCTTGGCTTTTTCGCCTATACGATGGGCGGCACGATCGACCAGTTGTTCTACCCGGAAAACCTGCCCAACCCGACCTTTGGCAAGGGCGGCATCCTCTGGGCGTCCTTGACGCTGGCGCTACTCACTGTGCCCGTGGTGATCGTCGCCACCGAGGAAGCGCTGTCCGCCGTGCCCCGGTCCATGCGCGAAGGGTCCCTGGCCTGCGGGGCATCGAAATGGCAGACCATCCGCTATGTCGTGCTGCCCAAGGCGATGCCGGGCATCATGACCGGCATGATCCTGGCGATGGCGCGCGGCGCGGGTGAAGTGGCGCCTCTGATGCTGGTGGGTGTGGTGAAACTCGCCCCGGCCTTGCCGATTGACACCTTCTACCCCTTCATCCACCTTGATCGCAGCTTCATGCATCTGGGCTTCCATATCTTCGATGTGGGCTTCCAGTCGCGCAATTCGGAAGCCGGGAAACCGATGGTGTTCGTGACCACATTGTTGCTGCTGGCGCTGATCGTGACGATGAACGCGACCGCCATCATCATCCGCAATCGCCTGAAGCGCAAATACGCAACCGGCCAGTTCTGAGGCACATGACATGAGCGATACGATAGAATTCGAACCGACGGCCTATCACGTCAAGAAAAGCAATGAAGGCCCGGCGATGGATATTCGCGACTTCAACCTGTGGTATACTGACACGCAGGCGCTGTTCGACAACACGCTCGAAATCCAGAAGGGCCAGGTGACGGCGCTGATCGGCCCGTCGGGTTGCGGCAAGTCCACGTTGCTGCGATGCCTGAACCGGATGAATGATCTGGTCGATGGGCTGCGCATCAAGGGCACCATCACGGTGGACGGGTTCGACATCTATGCCAAGGGCGTGGACGTGATCGCGCTGCGCAAACGCATGGGGATGGTGTTTCAGAAGCCCAACCCCTTTGCCATGTCGATCTATGACAACATCACCTATCCGCTGCGGGTGGATGGGGT
>SLQN01000014.1 GCA_007131465.1 Paracoccaceae bacterium | reverse complement strand
AGAATGAAACCATCGACGGGAGGCCCGCCGGCCATGGCATGGGCACAGGCCGCATGCCCCGTATCAACGGAAAGAGCGAGGGCGGGGGAGTTCGCAGCTTCCACGATCAGTGCTCGCGCGCCCGGATCGATATCCTCGATATTCTCCAGAACGAAAACGACACCGAGCGACACCGCACGTCGAAGCACGCTGTCGATGAGTTCATGCACGCGATCCGCTACCATATGGAAATCGATCAGGCCTGCATCCCGGTTGCGATGCATCCACTGGGTGAACGGACTGTGGATCACGATCTGGTCGGCCCCCAACCTGGCCGCGACATCGAGTGCTTGTTCGAGGCGACGACGGGCCACCTCGTCGATATCCCGATCACCGCCGGCAAGGGAGAAGCCGACGAACGGGCCGTGGATCCCGAGCCGGCCACGATAGCCATCGAGATGGCGGCGGGCCTCATCGACACGCTCACGCCATCCGCTTGCGAGTACCTTGGGATCGATGAAATCCTGAATCTCCAGATCGCGCTGGCTGTCGATGAGCCACGAGCGCCACTCCGGCAACTCGGGCACGAGCATGGCCGCTCCAAGGATCGGCGTATCGTCGCGAACGACGCCGTTGCTACGATTCTGGTCCCGGGCGGCATCGGTCTTGGGGGAGGCAGGATTCGACATATCATCCACTCACGTCGGTCGCGGTTATCGCATCAGGCCGGGCAGGGTCAGCGACAGAGCCGGGACGAAGGCTATCAGGAATACGGCCACGAGGAGAGCGGCAAAGAACGGCAGCAACGGACGCAGCAATCGCTCGACCGGCACGTCTGCGATGCTCGCTCCAATGAACAGCGTCAGCCCGATCGGAGGAGTGACATGGCCCAGGGCCAGGCTCGCGATCAGCAGAACCCCGAAATGAACCGGGTCGTAGCCGAAGCTCATGGCGATCGGATAGAAGATCGGTGTGAGAATGATCAGCGCGGTCGCGGGTGTCAGGAACAAGCCGCAGAACAGGCTGATCGCGATGACGGTCAGCGCGAAGAAGGCCGGCCCGGGATAGAGATCGAGCATTGCGGCGGAGAGATTTTGCGGCACGCGCTCGATGGTCAGGATCCATCCGAATACGGATGCCACGCCGATGAGCAGCATCACGGCACCGATGGTCTTGACCGTATTGACGACGATGACCGGCACTTCGCTTCGTCTCAGGTCACGAAAGACGATGGTGGTGACGAAGATGCTGTAGAGGATGGCGACGATCGCCGCCTCGGTCACCGTGATGAAGCCGCCGAAGATTCCCCCGATGATCAAAACCGGAAGAACCAACGCCGGCGCTGCGGTGATACCGCCACGACCGAGCCGTCGCATGCTGAACGGCTGTCGCTGCCCATAACCGTTCTTTCGGGCGATGTACCCGGCCACGACCATGAGGCAAAGGCCGATGATCAGCCCGGGGATGAGACCGGCGGCGAAGAGCCGGTCGATCGGCGTGCCGGTGAGCCAGCCGTAGATGATGAGGTCGATCGTCGGCGGGATGAGATTGCCCATGACCGACGAGGTACAGGTGACGACAGCGGCAAAGGGGCCGGGATAGCCTTCCTTCTTCATTGCCGGAATCATCACGGAGCCGATGGCGGCGGTATCAGCGGTCGCTGCTCCGGATATGCCTCCGAAGAACATGCTCGCAGCGACGTTGGCCTGAGCGAGCCCCCCACGCATCCAGCCTACGAGCGCATTGCAAAAGTCCACGAGACGCGTGCCGAGTGACGAGCGGGCGATGATTTCACCCAGAAGCACGAAGAGCGGGATGGCGAGAAGCGGCGTCGAATCGAGCGTCGAGACGATGTGTTGCGGCAGGATCGTCCCCGGCAGCCGGTCGCTGACGAGGATGGCCGCGGCGCAAGCCACCGCCAAGGCGAATGCCGCCGGGACGGCCAGCAGCAAGGCCAGCAGGAAAGTCACCATTAGAACGAATATGGTCACAACGCTTGTCCTCTTGCGACTTTTCTCAGCAAGGTCAGGATCATGCAGGCGGCTGCGGCGGGAACGCTGGCATAGACCCACACCATCGAGACACCCATTACGGATGATCGCTGACCGGTAACCCGGATCGTCATCGCTACGCCGAAATAGACGAGGAAAACCAGCATTGCCCCGACGAGGAAGCCTGCTCCGAGAAAGGCGAGTTTGCGCATGCCGGTTGGCAACGCAGAGACCGCCATGTCGACCTTATGCAGAGCATGCATCTCGAAGGCGGCGGCAGCCGCGAGGAGTGCCGTCCACACGGCTGCGAATCGGGCGAGTTCCCCGGTCCATGTCATCGGTGCCACGAAGACGCTTCGGCCCAATATCTGCAAGACGAGACACAGTCCGATCGTCACGAGGCCCACGCCTGATCCAGCCAGCGGTGAACGAACATTCATCACCCTTGATTTTCCCCGTTTTCGGGATCGCTGTTCCACTGTAGCTTCCACTCACGGGTTCATTGGAGAGTGCCCATGCACCGCATTCTGAAGCGTTTCGGCAAACAGACAATGCGCCTCGTTCCCGACGGTGCCCTCAATGCGGAGACCCCGCTGAGGGATCTCGGCGGAACCTTGACGCCGTTGACGAGCTTTTTTGTTCGAAACAATGGGGATCTGCCATCTGAGGCCATTTGCGATGCTTCGAAATGGGTCATCGCCCTTGACGGCGAGCTGGACAATCCGCAGAGTTTAACCCTGCCGCAGCTTCGCACTGAGTTCGAAAATGTCAGCCTGACGGCGGTGCTGGAATGTGCAGGGAACGGTCGTAACGAGTACACCCCTCGGGTAGATGGGCTGGCATGGGGGCGTGGTGCTGTCGGTTGCGCTGTTTGGCGGGGCGTGAGGTTGCGTGATGTGCTCCAGCGATACGGCGTTCGGCCAGATGCAGTCTATACCGCCCATTACAGCCCAGATCGCAAGATTGGTT
>SLQN01000312.1 GCA_007131465.1 Paracoccaceae bacterium | reverse complement strand
TGGGCCGCTTCCTGCGGTTTCTGCTGGGCGATGGCGCGCTTGACGGCACACGGCTGCTCGCCCCAGAGACGATGGCGCAGATGCGCACGCGGCTTTTCGACGATCTGGCAGAGGCGTCCGACATGGCGCATGGGTTTCAGTCCCGCCCCCTGTTCGGGACCACGGTCTATGGTCACGCGGGCGGGTTGAACGAGTTCCTGTCAAACCTTGCGTTCCTCCCCGAGCTTGGCGCGGGCGTCTTCCTCTCGCAGAATGGCGGGGCTGGGGCCAGCCTGCCTTTCATCGGGCCGGACCTGATGCTGGCGCAGATCACCGCCGCGGCCGGGTTGTCCCATGCCGCGCCGCAGCCAGTGCCGGACGCCGCCACCCGCGCATCCGAGGTCGCAGGCCGCTACCTTGCCAACCGCCGCACATTCTCCGGCCCCCTGCAGGCGCTGTCGCCGCAGATCAGCGTTCAGGCTCTGCCCGACGGGGCGATCCTCGCGCCCTCCATGCGGCTGGGCGCGATGGTCCGGCACGACCCGATCGCCCCCGATCTGTGGCAGGAGGCGCATGGCGAGCGGATCATGGCCATCCGCGACGGTTCGGGCCGGGTGGTGCGGCTGATGGATGGGATGGGGGTGATGAGTTACGCGCGTGTGGGTCCGGCAAATGATCCGATGCTGGCAGTAGCGGGCTTCGGGCTGTCCGCGATGCTGGCGCTGAGCACGCTTGTCGGCCTGATCTGGCGGCATGGGCTGAAGGGGGGCAGCCGCGCAGGGGGGCTGGCCGCCGCACTGGTGGTGCTGGCGGCCGGTGCGGTCTGGGCACTGGTCATCGCCACCGGGCTGGCGGTCGTGATGGCCATGCAACTGGGCATGGAATTCATCTTCGACCAGCCGCAACCCGCACTGGTCGCGGTGCTGGTGCTGGCCGATCTGCTGGCGGTGCTGGCAGCCCTTGTGCTTGTGTCGCTCGTCCTCGTCTGGAAAGCGCCGGGCTGGAGCCTGTGGCGTCGGCTGCACCATAGCGGATTTGCGCTGGCGCTTGCCGCCACCGGGGCGCTGTTCCTGCGCTGGGGCCTCGCTTTCGGGGGCATGGGCTGAGCTATGCGACAGTGGCGCTTGCGGTGGATCGCACTTCTGGTCATGGGCGGCGCGCTGGCTTTTGTCGGCTGGATCTACCTGCGCGACATGCGCGCCATTGAGGCACAGCTTGCCGGAAGCGCGCGTGTGATCCAGACAAGCCTCGGTCCTGTTGCCTATGCGACCGGCGGGCAAGGCGCGCCGGTGCTGGCGATCCACGGCGCAGGCGGCGGGCATGATCAGGGGGCGCTTCTGGCGCAAGCCTTCCTGCCCGAGAGCTTTGCCTGGATCGCGCCCTCGCGCTTCGGCTACCCGGGCTCGGCGATGCCAGCCGACGCGTCGAGCGCCGCGCAGGCCGATGCCCTTGCGGAACTGCTCGACGGTCTCGGGACCCGCCGGGTGACAGTGATTGCCATGTCCGGCGGCGTGCCCCCGGCGCTGCAATTCGCGCTTCGCCACCCGGATCGCACGCAGGCCCTGATCCTGCTGTCGCTCGCCCCCTACGCGCCGCTTGACGCCGAGGAACAGGAACTGCCCATCCCGATCTGGCTCTATGACGCGCTTTTCGCCACAGACCTGCCGCTCTGGGCGCTGGTTCGCCTGACCCCGCGCGCGCTTGCCCCGATCTTCGATGCCCGGCCCGAAGTGACCGCGCAGATGACCGCCACCGAAGCCGCCTTCCTTGACGCGATGATCGCCGCCTTCCTGCCGGTCACGCAGCGCCGCGCGGGGCTGGCGAACGAGGGCGCGGCCATCGATCCGGCCTTTCCCATCGACCCGACGCAGGTCCGCGTCCCCACGCTGATCGTGCATGCAAGTGATGACCGACTTACCCCGGTTACGACCGCGCGCTTCACGGCCGAAGGCGTGCCCGGTGCCGAGACGCTATTTTTCGCAACCGGTGGTCACCTGCTGCTGGGACATCATGCCGAGTTGCGCCAGCGGATCGCCGCATTCCTCTCGATCCATGTTCCGGCGGACGCAGAGTGACCGCCTTGGCCCCCTTTCAGGAACCTGACCGATGACCCTTTTGAAGATCATTCTTTTCACGCTCGCTGCACTTCTGATTGCCGCCGCAGCCCTCGGCCTCTGGGTCCATTCCCGCGACCGGGCGCAGGCCGCGCGGATCTGGGCAGCGCTGGAGGCCGCGCGCGCGGTTGACCCTGCGCACTATGATCCGGCCATGGTCGCGGACCTGCCCGAGATCGCCCAGCGCTATTTCGCCCGCGCCATAGACCCCGGCACGCCCCTGCACCGCATGGTCCGGCTGGAGATGGCGGGCAGCTTCATCATGAACGGCAACGCCATGCCGATGCGCGCGCGCCAGATCCTCGCGCCGCCCGCGCAGGGCTTCGTGTGGCAGGCCGAGGTGGGATCGGGTCTGATGCGCTTCGCGGGCTCGGACGGTTATCACCGCGAGGGCACGCGCGCGGAAAGCTGGACCAAGTTCTGGCTGCACGGCCTGATCCCGCTGGCGCGGATCGGTGGCACGCAGGACCACGCCAGCGCCGCCGCAACCCGGGTGATGCTGGAAGCCGTCTGGGCCCCGGCCAGCCTGCTGCCGCAATTCGGCGCGGAATGGGTGCAGACCGGGCCCGACAGCGCCGAGATCCGCTTTGCCGACACGCAGGGCATCGAACCCATGCAGATCACGCTGGACGCCGCAGGCAACCCGGTCGAGGTCTGGGCCCTGCGCTGGACCGATGCCAACCCCGAACGCGTCCACCGCCTGCAACCCTTCGGCGGGCGGATGCTGGAAATGGCGCGCCATCAGGGGTTTCTGGTCCCCGCGCGGGTGGAGCTTGGAAACATGTGGGGCACGCCCGACTATGCGCCCTTCTTCCTCGCCACCATCACAAGCGCCGAGTTCTGAGATGATTGCGCCTGCTA
>SLQN01000018.1 GCA_007131465.1 Paracoccaceae bacterium | reverse complement strand
TACGACAACAGCATCGATCCTGTCGGCGCCTGTGTCGGGATGCGCGGCAGCCGCGTGCAGGCGGTGGTCAATGAGCTTCAGGGCGAGAAGATCGATATCATCCCCTGGACCGACGATCAGGCCACGTTCCTGGTGAACGCGCTGCAACCCGCCGAGGTCAGCAAGGTTGTCATCGATGACGAGGCCGGCAAGATCGAGGTGGTTGTCCCGGATGAGCAGTTGTCGCTGGCCATCGGGCGGCGTGGCCAGAACGTGCGTCTGGCCAGCCAGTTGACGGGGCTTGATATCGACATCCTGACCGAATCCGACGAATCCGCCCGCCGTCAGGCCGAATTCGCCGAACGCACCAAGCTGTTCATGGACGAGTTGGACATTGACGAGATGATGGCCCAGCTTCTGGTGGCCGAAGAATTCACCGCGCTGGAAGAAGTCGCCTATGTCGATCTGGACGAATTGCTGGCGATTGACGGGTTTGATGAAGAAACCGCCGAGGAATTGCAGACCCGCGCCCGCGAACGGCTGGAAGCCGTGGCGGCGGCCGCGCTGGAAGCCGCACGCGCGCTGGGGGCCGAGGACAGCCTGATCGAGTTCGACGGGCTGACACCGCAGATGGCCGAGGCGCTGGCCAAGGACGGGATCAAGACGCTGGAAGATTTCGCCACCTGCGCGGATTGGGAACTTGCGGGCGGCTGGACCACAGTGGACGGGCAGCGCGTCAAGGATGACGGGCTGCTGGAACCCTTTGACATGAGCCTCGAGGAAGCGCAGCATCTTATCATGACAGCGCGTGTCATGCTGGGCTGGGTCGATCCCGCCGACCTTGACGGCGCAGAGGTCGAAACTGAGGGTGACGAGGCCCTTGCCGAGGATGCAAGCTGACGGTCGCGGGGGCACAGATGGCGCGCGGTGGCAGGCAGGCGGTCAGGGATGAGCCCGAGCGGCGTTGCATCGCCACGGGCCAGTCGGCGCCTGCCAGCGGGCTGATCCGCTTTGTCGTCGGCCCCGAGGCGCAGATCGTGCCGGATCTGGCGGGTCGGCTGCCGGGGCGCGGCATCTGGCTGAGTGCGAACCGCGACGCGGTCGCGCGGGCCGAGAAGAAGAAGCTCTTTGCCCGTGCCGCGCGCCAGCCGGTCGAGGTGGCGACCGGGCTGGCCGATCTGCTGGAAACGCTGCTGGTGCGGCGCGTGATTGACCTGATCTCGCTGGCACGCAAGAGCGGGCAGGCCGTGGCCGGATACGAGAAATGCCGCGACCTTGCCCTGCGTGGCGAGATGGCGGTCCTGATTCAGGCCCATGACGGGTCGGAACGCGGAAAGACGAAACTGCGCCCGCCTGCCGGGCCGGAAAGCTATATCGGCTGGCTGGGGGCGCAGGAATTGGGTTTGGCATTTGGGCGTGAACATGTGATACATGCCGCGCTTCGTGCTGGTGGACTCAGTCAAGCTGTTGTAGAGGACGCGGCAAGACTGCAAGGTTTGCGCACAAGCATCGGCGGATCTGCCGCCGGAGAGGATAAGACGGACGCATGAGCGATACAGACGGTAAGAAAACACTCGGACTGGGCGACAAGGGCGGCCATGTGAAGCAAAGCTTCAGCCATGGGCGGACGAAGTCCGTGGTCGTCGAGAAGAAGCGCAAGCGCGTTGTGGTTCCCAAGCCCGGCGCACAGCCGCAGGCGTCTGGCGCGCAGGGCAAGCCCCAGGTGCAATCCAACCCCGCGCGCAGGCCCGGTGGCCTGTCCGACGCCGAGATGGAGCGTCGTCTGAAAGCCCTCGCGGCTGCGAAAGCACGCGAAGCCGGTGACGCCGAAGCGCGTGCCGCCGATGAAAAGGCGCGCGAGGAAGACCGTCAGCGCCGCCGCGACGAAGCAGAGGCCCGCGAGCGTGAAGAGCGCGAGCGCGAGGAAGCGCTTCGCGTCAAGGTGGAAGAAGATGCGCAGGCCGTCGTCGAGTCCGAGGCCCGCAAGCAACGCAAAGCCGATGCAGAGGCAAAGGCCGAGGCCACTCCGGCAGCGCCCGAAGCCCAGGCCGCGCCGCTCTCGGAACGCGCCCGCCCTGCCACAACGGCAGAGCCGCGCAAATCGGGCAAGCGCGACGATGACCGCGACCGGGCCGCAAAGCCGCGCACCGATGACGCTGGCAACCGCCGCGCCGGCAAGCTGACGCTGAAGGATGCGCTGTCGGGTGATGGCGGGCGGCAGCGGTCGATGGCCGCGATGAAACGCAAGCAGGAACGCGCGCGCCAGAAGGCCATGGGCCAGTCGCAAAGCCGCGAAAAGGTCGTGCGCGACGTCCAGTTGCCCGAAACCATCGTGGTGCAGGAACTTGCAAACCGTATGGCCGAACGTGTGGCGGATGTGGTCAAGTCGCTGATGAAGATGGGCGTCATGGCCACCATGAACCAGACCATCGACGCCGATACCGCGGAACTGGTGATCGATGAATTCGGCCACAAGGTTGTCCGGGTCTCGGATTCCGATGTCGAACAGGTGATCGAACAAACCCCTGACAACGCCGAGGACCTGCAAACGCGTCCGCCGATCATCACGATCATGGGCCATGTGGACCACGGCAAGACTTCGCTTCTTGATGCGATCCGCAAGACCTCTGTGGTCTCGGGCGAGGCGGGAGGGATCACCCAGCATATCGGGGCTTATCAGGTCACGACAGACAGCGGCGCCGTGCTGTCCTTTCTGGACACACCCGGCCATGCGGCCTTTACCAGCATGCGTGCTCGGGGTGCGAATGTGACCGATATCGTCGTTCTGGTGGTCGCGGCCGATGATTCGGTCATGCCCCAGACGATCGAGGCGATCAACCATGCCCGCGCGGCGAAGGTTCCGATGATCGTTGCGATCAACAAATGCGACAAGCCCGCCGCCGATGCCAACAAGGTGCGCACGGAGCTGTTGCAGCACGAAGTCGTGGTCGAGGCCATGTCGGGCGAAGTGCAGGATGTCGAAG
>SLQN01000274.1 GCA_007131465.1 Paracoccaceae bacterium | reverse complement strand
GGGTGGCGATCGGGGTCGTGCTATATGCGATACGCCCGTGGTTCCCCGAGGCCAGCAAACTGCTGACACAACTGATGTCGCGGCTGAACATGGTGGCATCGGGCAAGTTCTTCCTGGCCAACATGCTGCCCGAGTCCTTCCTGCACTATTTCATGTGGAACCCGCTGTTTCATGCCATCGACCAGGCCCGCGGATATGCCTTCATCAACTACAATCCGATGCATACCTCGGCGCTCTATCCGCTGCTCTTCGGCCTTGTGGTGCTGACGCTGGGGATGCTGGTCGAATTCTACACCCGCCAGCACGCCTCGCTCAGTTGGGGCGCGAAGCACTGACGCACCTGCCTGCTCAGGCCTGTGCCTGAACCTGCGCGATATCGCGCAAAACGCCAAGGGCGGCGGCGCGCGGGTCCGCGGCCTGCCAGATGGGGCGGCCAATCACCACATTGTCGGCCCCGGCCTGAAGCGCCGCGCGCGGGGTGGCGACGCGCTTTTGATCATCCGCCGCCGTGCCCGCGGGCCGCACGCCGGGAGTGACGATCAGCCGGCCCGTGGCCTCGGGCAAGGCCCGGATCGCGCCCGCTTCCATCGGGCTTGCAATCACGCCATCGGCCCCGGCGGCAAAGGCGCGCGCGGCGCGTTCGAGTGTCAGCTCAGTCAGATCGCCGGGGCGCATCAGGCTTTCGTCCAGATCGGCTCGGTCCAAGGATGTCAGCACAGTCACCGCAAGGATCTTCAGCCCCGACCCGGCCGCCCCCTCGCGCGCAGCGCGCACCACATGCGGGTCGCCCTGCACGGTCAGGTAATCCAGATCATATTGCGCGATCCCGCGCACAGCGGCGGTGACTGTCGCGCCGATGTCAAAGAATTTCATGTCCAGAAAGATGCGCTTGCCATGTTCCTGTTTCAACTCATTGGCCAGCGCCAACCCGCCCCCTGTCAG
Organism: Paracoccaceae bacterium; assembly: GCA_007131465.1. Lineage (GTDB taxonomy): Bacteria > Pseudomonadota > Alphaproteobacteria > Rhodobacterales > Rhodobacteraceae > Roseinatronobacter. The sequence goes on along the minus strand of SLQN01000274.1, from coordinate 2,032 downwards.
CATGCCCAGCCCGATCTTGTAGAAGGACACGGTATCGCCCAACCGCCGGGCCATTTCCAGCCCGGCCAACGCATTGGGCACATCAAGCGCGACGATCAGGCGGTCATCAGCAGGGGGGATCGGGGGCACGGCACCAACTCCGGTCAGGGGTCCACACGCTCCAGCGCATAGGCCAGATGAAAGGTTTGCGCAACGCACTTAACGCGAGCCGCGTCTGATGCACGCGCAGGCTCCTGTTCAACGGGCCACGGCGCGGGCCGGGGCAGCGTCCCCCGGCAATGCGCCCTCAGTCAAAAAACTCGCGAAACAGGTTGCTGATCAGCATGGTCAGCAGGTCCTGATTGACATAGCCGGTCTGGCGCAGGTCGAACCGTGCCTGCGCCTGCGCGATGGCGACGCGGGTCTGGTCATCGAAGACACCGTCCACAGGGCCGGGGTTCAGCCCCAGCCGGGCCAGCCGCTGCTCGATCAACTGCCGCGTCGGGCGTGTCAGCCCCAGCGCCTGTTCGGCAGCCTGTGCCTGCGCATCGACCGGCGGTTCTGGCGGCTGAGGCGCGGGCGGGGAGACCGGCTGGCGCGCAGCGATCCGGGCGCGCGCCAGATCTGTGAATTCGCCCTGCGGCCAGTCGCGCAGATAGGCCTGATACGCGCCCAGCGTGTCGCGTGCACGCGCCCTCCGCCAGGCGGCGATATCCCGCTCGCGATCAGCATCTCGGACGCGTTCGGCGATAGCGGCCAGCCGTTCGCGCGCCAACCCCGCAAAGATGCCATTTGGATAGCGGTCCAGATAGCTGCGCAAGCCCGCCTCATCCCCCGCCGCACCAGTCGAGGCCCAGAAGTCGCGGTCCAGACGTTCCTGTTCGGCGCGCAGCGCACGCTCCTCGGCCTCGATCTCCGCGGCGCGGTCAGCTGCCTGCCCCGACAGGCGGAAAATCTGCTCGCGGGTCAGAAATCCGGTCTCGTCCAGATTGTTTTGCGCCTGCCACAACGATACCGCCCCGCGCGTGCCGGGGCCGAAAATCCCGTCGATGCCGCGTGTATCATAACCCAGAACCGACAGGTCGCGCTGAATGGCGCGGCGTTCGTCGCGCGTGAGCATCAGGCGCTGTTCCACCCGTTCGGGGGCGTTGCGGATACGCTCTAGCGCGGCGCGGGCGGCTTGCGCGTTCTGGCCATTGGGAAAAACCTCCAGATAGGCCAGATAAGCCTCTTCGGTATCGGCGTCGCGCGCATCATTGAAGGCGCGCAAATCGGCGCGCGCGCTTGATGTGTGATCCTCGGGCAGGAACGGAACCAGGACTGGGATAGCACCTTCGCCCGACAGCGCGCGATTGCGGTCCACCACCTGCGCCAGCGGCGTTCCGGGGCGCAAAAGTGCGCGCAATCCGGCCACAAGCTGATCGGTGCGCCCGCGCACGACACCCACCCCTTGCGGGACCATCAGCCGATCGGGCAGGCCCGGGTCCAGCCCGAGACCATATTCCCCCTCGCCACCCGCCGCGCCCAGCCAGACCACCGACGAGGTCTGCGCGAGTGCGGCGATTTCCAGCACGACATCCAGCCGTAGCCCCTGCCCGTCGGCCAACGCCAGCCCGGCGCGCGTGGCATCCGTACCCATCAGCCATGTCCCGCTGCCTGCCTGTGCGAAATGCCCCGCCAGAAAGACGACCACCCGTTCGGCCCCGTCGCGCGCGATCCGGTCATGCAGGCCTGAAAGCTGGGCGCGCATTTCCTCGGCACTCAGGTCATCGCCCGCGATCACATCGAAGCCCATGTCCTGCAAAAGACTGACCGCGCCAGATGCCGCCCCCGCGCCGCGCGCCTCTGACAGGGTATCATGGACCTGATTGCCGATCACCAGCGCTATGTTTTCGGCCTGCGCTGGCACAGCCAGCCATAGTGCCAGAACACATGCCATCACCAGACGCATACGCAACCCTCCACAACCCCGACTGAGCACAGACTAGTCGTAGCGGCGCAAGTCCTCGATCACAAGCCCGTCATTGGGCAGGGAACCGGGCGGCACAAGCTC
>SLQN01000537.1 GCA_007131465.1 Paracoccaceae bacterium | reverse complement strand
CGCCCCGAAGCCTTCGCGCTGAAATGGCCCAATGATGTGCTGTTGCATGGCGGCAAGCTGGCGGGCATCCTGCTGGAAAGCCTTGGGCCGCAGGGCGCGCAGCCAGGCCATCTGGTCATCGGGATCGGGATCAACCTGCGTCATGCGCCGCTGCCCGATGCCGGGGCCGCGCCGCCTGTCAGTCTGATGGGAGAGACGGGCACAGACCTAGCGCCCGAGGCGGTCCTCGACATCCTGGCACCCGCCTTCGCGCGCTGGGAAGGCCAGCTTGTCACCTATGGGTTTGCGCCGATCCGCGCGGCCTGGCTGGCGCGGGCAGCGCGTCTTGGCCAGCCGATCACGGCCCGGACCGTGGCCGACACCTTTGAGGGCATCTTCGAGGGGATCGATGAGGCGGGCGCGTTGATCCTGCGCGAGGCGCAAGGCGTGCAACGGATCGCGGCGGCAGATGTTTACTTTTCCTGACAACAAGGGGAAGCCAGAATGCTTCTGACCATTGACTGTGGCAATACCAATACCGTGTTTTCCATCTGGAACGGCACGGAATTCGTGGCCACCTGGCGCACCTCGACCGAGACCGTGCGCACGGCGGACCAGTATTTCGTCTGGCTGTCCAGCCTGATGAACCTGACCGGCATCTATGCCGATATCAGCGATGTCATCATCTCTTCGACCGTGCCGCGCGTGGTGTTCAACCTGCGTGTGCTCTGTGACCGCTATTTCCAATGTCGCCCGCTGGTGGTGGGCAAGCCCGAATGCCTGTTGCCTGTCGCCCCGCGCGTGGATGCCGGGGTGCGCCCCGGCCCCGACCGTCTGGCCAATGCCGCCGGTGCGTATCATCGTCACGGCGGCGATGTGGTGGTGGTGGATTTCGGCACCGCGACGAATTTCGATGTGGTGGCACAGGATGGTGCCTATGTCGGCGGTGTGATCGCTCCGGGGGTGAACCTCTCGCTGGAAGCGTTGCACCAGGGCGCGGCGGCGCTGCCACATGTCGATATATCGCGCCCCGACAAGGTGATCGGTACGAACACGGTTGCATGCATCCAGTCGGGCGTCTTCTGGGGCTATGCCGGGCTGATCGAAGGGCTGACAGCCCGGATCCGGCGTGAATATGGCCGCCCCATGACCGTGATCGGCACAGGCGGGCTTGCGCCCCTGTTCGCGCAGGCCGAGAACCTGTTTGACAAGGTCGAGGATGATCTGACATTGCATGGCCTTCGCGTCATTCACGACTATAACAAGATAAATGGCACGCAGGAGCAGGCATGAGCAACGACCGGCTGATTTATCTCCCCCTCGGGGGCGCGGGCGAAGTGGGCATGAATGCCTATGTCTTCGGCTATGGCCCCAAGGGCCGCGAGCGGTTGATCCTTGTCGATCTGGGCGTGACATTCGCCGATATGGGCACGACGCCGGGGGTCGATCTGATCCTGCCGGATCTGACATGGCTGGAAGAACGCCGCGACCGGCTCGAGGCGATCATCATCACCCATGCGCATGAAGACCATGTCGGCGCGTTGGGGCAGATGTGGCACAAGCTGCAGGTTCCGGTCTATGCCCGCGATTTCACCGCCCGCATCGCGCGGCTGAAGATGAGGGATGCAGGGCAGGACCCTGAACAGGTGAGGACAGTGGGCAAGGCCCCGGAAGCGCTTGAACTGGGCCCGTTTCGCGTGCAGTTCTTCCCTGTTGCACATTCGCTGCCCGAAGCTTCGGGGGTGATTATCGACACGCCCGCCGGGCGAGTGGTGCATTCGGGCGACTTCAAGGCCGACCAGAGCCCGGGCGTGGGCGAGCCGCATGATCCCGCCCTGCTGGCGGAAATCGGGCGCACGGGCGTCAAGGCGCTCTTGTGCGACAGCACCAATGTGATGAACCTGCATCCCGGCCGGTCAGAGCTGTCGCTGATCGAGCCGATTACCGAATTGATGCGATCGGCGAAGGGCATGGTCGTGGCGACGACCTTTGCGTCCAATGTGGCGCGATTGAAGACGCTGGCGCTGGCCGCGCAGGATGCCGGGCGGTCCGTGTGCCTGATGGGCCGGGCGATGCTGCGCATGACGCAGGTCGCCACCGAGGCGGGTATCCTGCGCGACATGCCGCCCACGATCAGCCCAGAGGAGGCGCGCGAGATCGCGCGCGAGAACCTTTTGCTGATCGTGACCGGGTCGCAGGGCGAGCGGCGCGCGGCCTCGGCGCAGCTTGCGCGCGGCAACTATATGGGCCTGAGCATGAAGGAGGGCGACACGTTCCTGTTCTCCTCGATGACCATTCCGGGCAATGAGCGCGAGGTCGGCTGGGTCGTGAACGCATTGTCCGAGATGGGGGTCGACGTTCTGGACAATTCCGAGCGGCGCTACCATGTGTCGGGCCATGCCAACCGGCCCGACCTGATGGAGATGCAGGACCTGATCGCGCCGCAGATGCTGATCCCGATCCATGGCGAACACCGGATGCTGCGCGAGCATGCGAAACTTGCGCTGGCGCGCGGTGTGCGCGCGCTTGTGGTGCCCAACGGGTCGGTCTGTGATCTGACGGGCGACGCGCCGGTGCTGGTGGATGAGGTGCAGACAGGCCGGGTCTACCTTGATGGCAGCCGTCTGGTCGGCGCGATGGACGGGGTCATCCGCGACCGGTTGCGCATGGCAATCGGCGGCCATGTCTTCGTGACCCTGATCCTTGACGAGGAGAACGAGGCCCTGGGCGCGCCCTGGGCCGAGATTGCCGGGCTGCGTAGCGAGGGGCGGGGCGGACAGATGCTCAACGAGATCATCGAGAACGCGCTGGAGGATTTCGTCACCCGGGCAGGCCACAAGGTGCTGGCGGATGATGACAAGCTCAATGACGGGTTGCGCCGGGTGGTGCGGCAGGTCGTGATGGAAGAGATCGGCAAGAAGCCGGAAGTGACCATCGTGGTCAGCCGCTTGGTGAATGACTGATCTGTGATCTTGCGGTGGCCTTCGGCCAAGATTTT
>SLQN01000404.1 GCA_007131465.1 Paracoccaceae bacterium | reverse complement strand
TCACGATCTCGATCGAGGCCTGCCCGGCGCGCACCAGCGTTTCGACCAGCGCGCGCCAGCCGATCCGCCCGCCCTCGTAGGTGCGGATCAACCCGATCACCCCCAGCGTGGCCAGGCCGTAGATCGCCGCCGTCTCGGCCCGCAGCGCATAGACGAAAAGGCCCACCACCAGCACCACGAAGGGCAGCATCAGGAACCAGCCACGCGCCAGCACGCCCAGGACGGCGGGGATGCGGCTGGCCGGCAGGCGGGCGATGCCCTGTCGGCCGGCCTGCAGATCGGCAAAGACGAAGACCGCCAGGAAGAACAGGAAGGACGGCACGATCGAGGCGATGACCACCTGCGAATAGGGGATCTGCAGGGTCTCGGCCATCAGGAAGGCCGCGGCCCCCATCACCGGCGGCATCAACTGCCCGCCGGTCGAGGCGGTGGATTCGATGGCCGCGGCGGTATGCGGCCGGTAGCCCGAACCCTTCATCAGCGGGATGGTGATCCCGCCGGTCGAGGCCACGTTCGACACCGCCGAGCCCGAGACCGTGCCCATCAGCGCCGACCCCACAATGGCGATCTTGCCCGCGCCGCCCCGGTAGCGGCCCATCAGGGCCGAGGAAAGGTCGGAAAAGAAGCGCGAGCCGCCGGTGGTCAGCAACAGTTGCGCCAGCAGCACGAAGGGGATGACCACCGCCACGGCGATGTAAAGCGCCGCGCCGGCCATCGCCGCGCTGTCGAGCACCAGAAAGTTCACCACCCGGCGCCAGCCGATGCTGCGCCCGGCAAAGACCCCGCCGAAATGGCTGGCGAAAAGCGCATAGCCCACCGCCAGCCCCAGAATGATCAGCAGCGCCCAGCCGATGGCGCGGCGCAGCCCCTCCAGGATCAGGACCAGCCCGATGGATGAGACGATGATCGCCTCGGTCGGGCGGAAGAAGACGCTGGTCGCCAGGTCCGGAAAGACCCAGGTCAGATAGGTGCCGTGGCCCAGCGCCGCCGCCGCCAGCAGGTAGTCGTAGAACGGGATCGGCGCCGAGGACGGCAGGCGACGCTGCGCCCTGCGGGTCAGAAAGCAGACCGCAAGGGTCGCCGCCAGCACCGAGATCAGCAACTGTTCGGCGTAAAGCTGGATGCCCAGCCGGACCGGCACGCCCAGCGCCCAGGCGATGGACGCCAGGCACAGGAAGGCGCAAAGCACCGGCACCAGCCCGGCACGAACGAAGCGTTCGACCGGGCTGCATGACGGGCTGGTCCCTGCCTGTGCGGTCATGCTGGTGTGCCTGCCCCCTGAATGCCTGCCCCGGGCGCCGCGCTTATTCCTGCCAGATGCCGGCTTCCTGATAGAAGCGGATCGCGCCGGGGTGGAAGGGCACGTCGACATCCGCCGCAAAGGTTTCGCGGTTCAACCCGCCCCAGACCGGCCCTGTCGCCAGCAGCGCATCGGCGCCTTCATAGATTGCCTGCGCAACCGAATGGACCTGATCGTCGGGCACGGCGGCATGGGCGAAGAAAGTATAGGTGAAGGCATTCACCAGGATCGGCTCGGGAAAGCCGGGCAGGCTGGAATCGGGGCCGATCTCGGTCAGGAATGCCTGCGGCAGCCATTCCTGCATGGCGGCGCGGGCCTCCTCGCTGTCATTGAAGCTGACGTAGCGGATACCGCCCACGGCTGCATCCAGTTCGCGCGAATTGGCGCTGCCCGGCACGTCGATCGTGGCGTCCGTGGTGCCTTCGCGGAAGCTGTCCCACATGCGCGGGAAATTCGGCACCGGCACGCCGATCACATCGTCATAGGTCAGCCCGCCATTGGCCAGATAGGCGCGCATCACGTGATCGCCCAGACTGCCATCCGGAAAGGCCGGCACCCGCCGCCCGCGCAGATCCTCGACCGAGCGGATATCGCTGTCGTCGCGCACCTGCAGCCCGTTGCGGAACGGCTGCAGGATGGAGACCGCGCGCAGGTCCGGGCCCGGCTGCCCCTCTGACATGCCCTGCCCGTGATGGGCGAACCACAACTGCACCACGTTCGAGATGCCGAAATCGATCTCGCCGGCATTGACCAGCGGCATGTAATCGGCGGTATTGGCCATCTCCTGCGGGCGCATCTGCAACGGCGAGAGGTCGGAAACGGTGGCGGCAATCGCCCGGCCCATCTGGCTGGTGGCGCCGCCGGTGGTCGAGCCCAGGGTGACGACCTGCCCCGCAGCCATCGCGGGGGTCAGGACCAGCGCAGCCAGCGCCAGCGAAAAGGTTGTGCGGATCATCGGCGGGTTCCTCTGTTGCAACGTGGTTTTTGTTATTTGCAGGTCTGCACCTTCGCGGGGCACGGGTCAGTGCAGGCGCCCCCCCCCGAAAGCTGTATCCTGGCGTCAGCATATGTCCAGACAAAGTTGCCTGTCTACTTATTTGTGCGGCAACCCATGTGATGGAGCGGCCGATGGCCGGACTCATCGGCTGAACAGGGCGCCGCCTGCGGGAACATCGTCCTCGATGCCAGCGGCCCGCAGCGCCGCCCAAAGCGTGGCGGTGTTCGACGAGATGACGGGCACGCCGAGGTCTTGCTCCAGACCAAGGATCAGCGGCAGGCTGGGGAGGTCGGTGCAGGTGATCAGCAGCGCGTCAGAGCCGGGCACGAAGGCGGCAAGCGCATGGTCGCGCACCGCTTCAAGCGGCGTGCGGGCGATCATCGGGTATTCCTGCGGCCCGTTCGCGCCGATCCCCAGCCCGATCAGTCGCGCCACCTTGAGCCCATGCTCGGCCAGGAAATGCGCCTCGTGATCGTTCAGCGCCCGGGCGTAAGGGGTTGCGACGGAAAGTTCTTTAATTCCCAGTGCACCCAGCGCGGCGACGATGGCCGCGGCGGTCGTCACTGCCGGTCTGCCGGTGCGGCGGGTCAGGTCATCGGGCAGCGACGCGGCCGGGCTGACCATCGAACCGGCGGTGCAGGCATAGGCGATCACATCCGGCCCGCACTGGCCCAGCAGCGC
>SLQN01000223.1 GCA_007131465.1 Paracoccaceae bacterium | reverse complement strand
CAGCAAGATCCACCATTCGCCTGAAAACAGGAAGCCCTGCCCGATACGGATCAGCGTGCCAAGCGAGGGTTGCGTGGAGGGCACACCGACGCCAAGGAACGACAGCGTGGCTTCTGCAATGATCGCCAGCGCCAGCCCGATCGTGGCAATCACCAGCACTGGCCCCATGACATTGGGCAGGATGTGGCGGATCAGGATCTTGGCCGGATGCGCGCCGATCACGCGCGCGGCCTGCACGTATTCCTTGCTTTTTTCCACCATCGTCGCGCCGCGCACGACGCGGGCATATTGCACCCAGTCCGACAGGCCGATGGCCACGATCAGCACCCAGATCGCCATCGCCTCGCGGTAGGCCGGCGGGATGAAGCCGCGCGCGATGCCGAAGATCAGAAGTGCGAGCAGGATGGAGGGGAAGGTCAGTTGCACATCGGCCACCCGCATCAGCAGGCTGTCCACCCAGCCGCCGCGATAGCCCGCAATCAGCCCCAGCGTGATGCCCAGCACCATCGCAAACAGCACCGCCATGAACCCCACGAACAGCGAAATCCGCGCGCCATACAGGATGGTCGAGAAGATGTCGCGCCCCTGATTGTCGGTCCCCAGCCAATAGACATTGCCGGTAAAGGCGTTGGGCTCCATCGGGGGCGTGAACCCGTCCATCAGGTTCAGCGTGGCCGGGTTGAACGGGTCATGCGGCGCGATCCAGGGTGCGAAGACCGCCGCCAGGATGATCAGAGCCGACACGAAGGCCGCGACAATGGCCAGCGGACTGTGGCGGAAGGACCAGGCCAGATCACTGTCCCAGGCGCGGGCAAGGGCGCTTTCTCGGGGTTTGTTGGTCAGATCGCTCATGCTCAGGTCCCCTCAGCCGCGCACATTCGCGCGGTCCACGCGCAGGCGCGGATCAACAGCGTAATACAGCAGGTCCACGATCAGATTGATGACCACAAAGACAAGCGCGATCAGCATCAGATAGGCAGCCATCACCGGCACATCGACAAACCGGACCGAATTGATGAACAGCGCCCCCACACCGGGCCATTGAAACACGGTTTCGGTGATGATGGAAAAGGCGATGATGCTGCCCATCTGCAAGCCGGTGATCGTGATGACGGGGACCAGCGTGTTCTTCAGCGCATGTCCGAAATTCACCGCCCTGTTGGACAACCCGCGCGCACGGGCGAACTTGATATAGTCGGTGCGCAGCACTTCCAGCATTTCCGCGCGCACAAGGCGCATGATCAGCGTCATCTGATACAGGCCAAGCGTGATCGCAGGCAGGATCAGCGACGCGCGGCCCGATTCTGTCAGCAGCCCGGTGCGCCACCAGTCGCCCACATAGACCGTGTCGCCCCGTCCGAAGGATGGCAACCACTGCAATTCCACCGCAAAGACCCAGATCAGCAAGACCCCGATCAGGAAGGTCGGCAGCGACACCCCGATCAGCGAGAGCGTCATGATGGACCCTGACAGCCAGTTGCCCCGGCGCAGCGCGGTATAGACGCCGAAGCCTACACCGAACAGGAACGCCATCACGCCCGAGACCAGCGCCAGTTCCAGCGTGGCCGGAAGGCGCGACAGGATCAGCTCCATCACCGGTTGTTGCAGCCGGTAGGAGATGCCGAAATCGCCCGATGCGGCGCGGGCCACGAAATTCCAGAACTGCACGATGAACGGGTCGTTCAGGCCCAGAAGCTCGCGAAACGCCTCGCGTTCCGCAAGGGTGGTTTCCTGCCCGACCATCGACGCGATGGGGTCGCCCACGAAACGAAACAGCGCAAAGGCCACCAGCGCCACAGTCAGCATCACAATGACCGATTGCACCAGACGGCGCAGGATGAAGGCGAGCATGTCCAGACCCCGCGAGCACCGGCAGAAATGGTCAGCACCTCTGCCGTAAATGAAAGAACCCGTGCGGGGTATCCCGCACGGGCCAGCAGGTCAAGCCTGTGGTCAGTCGAAGGTGACAGTGGTCATCCGCGGCTGGTTTTCGGGATGCACATCCAGATTGATGTTGTCGCGCATGGCATAGGCCAGAACCTGGTTATGGACGTTCAGGAAGATATGTTCCTCCATCACCTCGTCCCAGATTTCCGCGATCAGCGCATCACGTTCTTCCAGATCGGTCATGGTCGCGAGCGCCTGAATTTTCGCATCCAGGTCCGGGTTGGAATAGCGCGACCCGTTGAACGACCCGTAGCTGCCTTCGCGGGTATGCACGAGGAAATCGAACACATACTGGCTGTCAAAGGTCGGGACACCCCAGCCCAGCAGGTAGAAATCTGTCTGCCAGTTCTCGATCAGCGGAAAATGCAGCGACCGGGTCTGCGCGTTCAGATCGACATTGATACCGATCTGCGCCATCATGCCCACCAGCGCCTGACAGATGGATTCATCGTTCAGGTAGCGGTCATTGGGGCAGTCAAGCTGCACCGAGAACCCTGCGGCATAGCCCGCTTCCGCCATCAGTTCGCGCGCGCGCGTCAGATCGGGGTCGCCAAAGGCGTCCATTTCCTCGGTCCAGCCATTGACGAAGGGCGGCAGGGGTGCTGCCGAAGGCTGCGATTCGCCGCGCATCACCACTTGCCGGATGGCATTGCGGTCGATGGCATGGGCCATGGCCTGACGCACCTCAGGGCTGGCGAAGGGGTTGCCTTCGGCATCCGAGGACGCCAGCGAGTCGGAGGTCATGTCATAGCTGAAGAAGATGTTGCGGTTTTCCGGGCCGCGCACCACGCGGATGCCAGCGGTCTGTTCCAGCCGTGCGATATCCTGCACCGGCACGTCCTGCACGATATCGACCTCGCCCGACAGCAGGGCCGCGACGCGGGTCGCGGCTTCGGAAATGGGCGTGTAGATGATCTCGGTCACGGCGGGCGCGTCATCCCAGTGATCGCCAAAGGCTTGCAGCACCGTGCGCACTTCCGGGTCACGCTCGACCAGCATGTAGGGGCCTGTGCCATTGGTGTTGCGCACCGAAT
>SLQN01000142.1 GCA_007131465.1 Paracoccaceae bacterium | reverse complement strand
GATGCGCAGGTCCGATGTTTCGGCAATTGCGGCCGAGAAATCGCGCCAGAACCGATCCAGAACATCCTTGTAATCGCGGTCCCCAGCCGAGACATCGTCAAGCTGTGCCTCCAGCGCGGCCGTGAAATCATACTCCAGATAGCGGCGGAAGTAATTGACCAGAAAGACCGTGACCAGCCGGCCCTTGTCCGCCGCGATCAGCCGGTTCTTGTCCTTGGTGACATAACCGCGATCCTGGATCGTGGTGACGATGCTGGCATAGGTGGACGGGCGCCCGATCCCCAGTTCTTCCATCCGCTTGACCAGCGTGGCCTCGGTATAGCGCGGGGGGGGCTGGGTAAAATGCTGCTCGGGGGTGACGCTGCGCTTTTCCAGCCCGTCTCCTTCGGCCATCTGCGGCAGGCGCTTGTCATCGTCATCACTCAGCGCGCCGCCATCCTCGGCAATGTCGTCGCGCCCTTCCTCATAGACCCGCAGGAACCCGTCAAACAGCACCACCTGCCCTGTCGCGCGCAGGCCCACCTGCCCGTCTTTCGACCCGATCTCGACCGTGGTGCGTTCCAGCCGCGCCGCTTCCATCTGCCCGGCGATGGTGCGCTTCCAGATCAGGTCATAAAGTTTGCGCTGGTCAGCATCTGCGATCCGAAGCTGGTCGGGGCTGGTCGCCATCTCGGTCGGGCGGATGCATTCATGCGCTTCCTGCGCGTTCTTGGCCTTGTTCTTGTACATGCGCGGCGATTTCGGGACATAGTCCGCGCCATAACGGTCCTTGATCACGTCGCGCGCGGCCATCACGGCCTCTGGCGCCATGTCGATCCCGTCGGTACGCATATAGGTGATGTAGCCGGCCTCATAGAGGCGCTGCGCCGCACTCATGCATTGCTTCGCGCCCATGCCGAACTTGCGGCTGGCTTCCTGCTGCAGGGTCGAGGTCATGAAGGGCGCAGACGGGTTGCGGTTCGCGGGCTTGGATTCGACCGATTGTACGAAAACTGCACGCGAGCGGACCGCTTGCACAGCAATTTCGGCCGATTCCGATGTCGGGATGTCGAATTTGTCCAAGCGTTTGCCAGCAAGGCTGACCAGTCTGGCGCTGAATTGCTGTCCCGATGGGGTGGTCAGACCGGCAGTCACGCTCCAGTATTCCTGAGCGCGGAAGGCTTCGATCTCCATCTCGCGCTCGACGATCAGGCGCAGGCAGACCGATTGCACGCGGCCTGCAGATTTCGCGCCCGGCAGCTTGCGCCACAGAACCGGTGACAGGTTGAAGCCGACCAGATAATCCAACGCACGGCGGGCGAGATAGGCATGCACAAGCGGCATGTCCACATCGCGCGGGTTTTTCATTGCCTCGGTCACGGCGGATTTGGTGATCGCATTGAAGACCACGCGCCGGACCGGCGTGGTTTTCTTCAGCGCGCGCGATTTTATCAGCGTTTCGGTCAGATGCCACGAAATCGCCTCCCCCTCGCGGTCGGGGTCGGTTGCGAGGATCAACTCGTTGTCGTCTTTCAGCGCATCGGCAATCGCCTTCACATGCTTGCGAGAGTCGCTGGCAACTTCCCATTGCATCGCAAAACCGTCCTCCGGATCGACCGATCCATCCTTGGGCGGAAGGTCGCGCACATGGCCGAAAGAGGCGAGAACCGTGTAGCCTGGACCAAGATACTTGTTGATGGTCTTGGCCTTGGCGGGCGATTCGACAACGACGACTGCCATGAAATTCCTCTGGTAACTACAAGATCCTGCGGTCCGCGGGGCTCGCGTTACATGTGTGCGGAGGGGTGGGAATGTCAATGCACCGTCGTTTTGCGCCCAGCAACGGGGAAGTGCTGCAGGTCCGCGTCACGCAAATGCGCTGCGCATGGGCGTCGCAAATGGGTCAGGCGCGGCTGACCAACCCGCCGGGATGGCGGCGCACCGAGCCCTGCATTTCCAGCAAGACCAGTGCCGGAGAGATGACAGCGGCAGAGAGTGTGAGGTCCCGGATCAACTGGTCTTCGGCCACCGGGGTCGGGCCGAGCAGGCGCAGGATGCGCTGGTCCAGATCACTGCCCTGCGGGCCATCGGCTTGGGGCGCGGGCGCGGGTGGATCGGACGTTTTGCAGGGATCGCGGCGTTGCAGCACGTCGAGCACATCCTCGACGCTGCGCACAAGGGTCGCGCCTTCGCGGATCAGCCGGTTGCAGCCGCCCGCACGCCCATCGACCGGGTGTCCCGGCACGGCCATGATCTCGCGCCCCTGATCCAGCGCGTCGCGCGCGGTGATCAGCGAGCCCGATTTCTCCGCCGCCTCGACCACCACGACGGCCAGCGACAGGCCTGAAATGATGCGGTTGCGCGGCGGGAAATGGCGGGCCTGGGGGTGCAGGCTCATCGGTTGTTCGGACAGGCGCAGTCCCTGATCGGCGATTGCGGCGGCCAGAACGGCATTTTCAGCGGGATAGATCACATCGACACCGCCCCCCATGACAGCGATGGTCCCGGTTTTCAGGCTACCATGATGGGCTGCTGCATCAACCCCGCGCGCAAGGCCCGAAACGATGCTGAACCCCGCCTGGCCCAACCCTTCGGCAAGCATGCGTGCCATGCGCGTCCCGAGGCTGGAGGCATTGCGCGCCCCAACAAGGGCGACCATCGGCTTCAGGATCGGCGCGCGTTGCCCCATGCACCACAGGACGGGCGGGGGGTCTGTGATGCTGGCCAGCGTCGACGGGTAGGCGTCCGAACCGTAGCAGAGCATGCGCGCGCCCTTGGCGCGGGCGAGGTCGATCTCGGCGCTTGCGGCCTCCGGCGTGCAGGGGCTGTAATCGGCCACACCTGCGGCGCGCGCAATCTGCGGCAATGCGTCAAGCGCGGCTGCGGCAGTTCCATGTTCCGTCATCAGCCGGTGAAAGGTCGCCGGGCCGACGCGGGGGGAGCGAATGAGGCGAAGCCAGAACAGCCTGTCTTCTTCCGACGTGGGTGGGGTGAAGGGTGGG
>SLQN01000290.1 GCA_007131465.1 Paracoccaceae bacterium | reverse complement strand
GGCGCTGCCGCCCCCTCTTATCCGGCAGTGTCTGCTGCCATATCCGCCGCGTCCCGGTGGCGCAGCAGCAATTCGAACAAGTCCCCGCGCCGCACGGGTTTTGCCAGCGTATCGATGAAACCCTTCGCATGGTAGGTCTCGATCTGGTCCTTCATCACATTCGCAGTTACCGCAATGGCGCGCGGTGGCCGCCGCCCGAGCGCCGAAGCATCGCGCTGCATGGCTCTCAGCGCATCCAGCCCATCCATGACCGGCATCGAGATATCCAGAAGTATCAACTCGAACGCGCCCTGGCGCCAGGCGTTGCAGGCCTCGGCCCCGTTGGTGACGAAAACCGCGTCCACCTCCAGCTTGTTCAGCATCAGCGACAGGATCTTGCGGTTTGCGGCATTGTCCTCGGCGACCAGCAACCGCAGGCCGCGCAGCTGGCCTTTCTGGTCATGCGCGGCACATTCCGAACAGGTGGGCATGGACTTCAGGTCGGGAGCCGGGTCGATTGCACGCGCGGGCAGGCGGATCGTGACCTCGGTTCCGACGCCGGGAGTGCTGGTGACCGAGATCTTTCCCGCCATCGCCTCGACCAGCCGCCGCACGATCGACATGCCCAGCCCGGTCCCGCCGAAGCGCCGCGTTGTGCCGGCCTCTGCCTGTTCAAACGCTTCGAACACCCGGGCGACCTGCTCTGGCGTCATGCCGACCCCGGTATCGCGGACGCTGAAGGTCAGCGCATCGTCGCGCTCCGTGCCGACCGTCAGCGTCACGCTGCCAGCGTCGGTGAACTTGACCGCATTGCCAAGGATGTTGTGCAGAATCTGCGATATGCGGACTTCATCGCCGACACGATGCCTGCCGATCCCGGCGCCGCGCGTGACTTCAAGCGTGACCCCCTTGGCCCGTGCCGTCGCACCATGCAGCGATTCCAGCCGCGCGAGCAGGGGGGCCAGCACGAAGGGTCGCGATTCAAGCTCCAGCTTGCCGGATTCAACCCGCGACAGGTCCAGAATGTCATTGATCAGCGACAACAGGCTCCAGCCCGATTCGCGGATCGTGGCCAGCATGTCACGCTGCTGCGGCTTCAGGGGCGTGTCGGCCAGCAGATCGGCCATGCCCAGCACGCCGTTCAGGGGGGTGCGGATTTCGTGGCTCATATTGGCCAGAAACGCCGATTTGCTGCGATTGGCGGCTTGTGCCGCGATCAGTGCTTCCTCGACAGTCACCGCAAGCCGACGCACCGCAATCGTGCCAAGCGCGAGCGCCATCAGGATCAGCCCCAGCGCAACACCAACAGGCCAGGCAGCGGCCTTGATTGCCTGTGTCCCCGGCGTCGGCGGCGTCCAGCTTAGCCAGGCAACAGGACCGTCCGGCCCCGGCAGCGCCCGCGTTGCGCCGGGCATGCCGGGCTCTGCCGTGATGCTGACATCCGACAGCAGCAGCGTGTCGCTGAAATCCTGGGGTTTCACGAGCTCGACCGACTTGCCGAAAATCATCATCGCCGTGGGCAGGACGAGGTCGACATGGCTGGTATGCGGAACCGACCAGTTCATGACAATCAGCCATAGGTCCCCCTGCACCCACAAAAAAGTGTGTATCGGTTTGTCGCCCGGCATGAAGTCACGGGTTCCGGAAAACTCATGCGCAAAGTCATATATCGCGTCATAATCCGATTGGGTCAGGAGAAAGAGACTCTCGGCCGCCCAGCCGTGAACCTGATCCAGCGGGCCGCCGCCCACGACCAGCAACTGCATGACTCCACCGGCATGCGCTGAATCGCCAGCGTTTTCAGCCAGCCACTGCACGTCCTGACGTCTGGTGGCCTCATAGGCGGCGGTCCATTCGCTGAAATCAATGCTGGTAAATTCCAACCGCTCGATCATGAATTCCAGCCCGCGTTCGACGCGTTGCTGCACATCACGGCGCGCATCGGCGTCGAATTGCATCGCCAGACGTTCCGCGACCAGCCAGACTGTCCCCAGAAAGAAAACGGCCGCACCCAGCGCCATCAGCGTCAGGAAGACCGAAAGCCGCCGGGGTGTAGGGACCTTTGCGTCCATGACCATTCAATATTGCCGCGTAACAGGGTGAAAGAGTAGGCGCGAAAGGCTTACAAGTCATTACCGAATATCGAAGCGTTGGTGCATGTCGCGCCGCAATGCAGGACAGCCCGGAATTTCCGGTTATCTGCCTGATATGGGTCACGCTGTCCTCTGATCCCGACAAGGCGCGCGCAGACCCGTCACCCCGGGCGCTGTGGCGCATCGCGTTTGCGCCAGTCGTGCAGCAGCATCGGCCCGACGCCCCGCGCGAAGACCGCAAAGACGACCCCGCCAAGCGCCACGAACACCAGCGGGATCAGCATGGCCAGCGCCAGAATGGCGCTCGTGCCCTTGTCGCTCAACGCGAAGGAACGGGCATAATGCTTTTTCATCCTGTCGCCCTGTGCTTGCACGCCTGAATCATCCTACCAGACCCGCCGAATGCACAGAAGCCTGACAGACGGTGGCCCCGTGGAAATGACCGCCGCCTGCAGGCTCGACACCTGTAGACGGCCGCGCAATGAAATTTCCTTGAAACCATCCTCTGCGATCTACCGTATGACAGTCAGGATCAACAACGAAAGTCAGACCATGCGCAGACTCCTACTTGGCAGCGCCCTCGCGGCGCTTGTTGGCACGCCGCCTGCGGCCCAGTCGCCGCAGATTCAGGACTGGGACAGCATTCTGGAGGGCGCACAGGGCCAGACCGTGTTCTGGCATGCCTGGGGCGGTGATCCGCGCATCAATGCCTTCATCGCCTCGGTCGGCGCGGATTTGCAGGCGCGTCATGGCGTGACACTGGAGCATGTGCGCCTGGCCGATACCTCCGACGCCGTGACGCGGGTGATCACCGAACGTCAGGCCGGGCGCGACAGCGGCGGCGCGGTCGATGTCATCTGGATCAACGGCGCGAATTTCGCGTCGATGAAGGAACAGGGCCTGCTGTTCG